>JAYTBZ010000144.1:0-1803 GCA_043736705.1 Flavobacterium sp.
TCCCTTTCCTTAACCGGAAAAGGACATGCCACTGATTTGGCAGTAATGCTAGGGTTAAGCGGACAGGATCCAGAATACATTCCAGTGGAAAATATTGATGCGATAATCAAATCAATTGAAACAAAAAACGAAATCAATTTAGGAAACGAAAAAACAATTCCTTTTTATTTCCTCCAAGACATCGTTTTCAATAAAAACTTCTTGTCCTTTCATGCCAACGGACTCACTTTCACTGCATTTATGACCGATGATAGCGAGTATGTTTCTACCTTTTATTCTATTGGTGGCGGCTTTGTAGTTAAAGAGGAGCGCATCAACGCCAAAAAGAAAGTACAAATAAAATATGCTTTTCCGTATCCAATTGAGAAAGCGGCAGAACTATTGGATTATTGCAAAAAAGAGACTAAATCCATATCCGAAATCGTTTATGAAAATGAAAAATCGATGCGCACCGAAGCAGTTATCGATCATGAATTGATACGCATTTGGAAAACAATGCTCGAATGTATGTATATCGGTTGCCATTCTGAAGGAATTCTTCCGGGAGGTTTGAACGTACGCCGAAGAGCTTTTGATATGCACCAAAACCTTATCGGTTTAGCCAATTATGATTCGCCTCAAAGCTGGCTCGAAGAAATCCGTAAAACCGAAGTGAAGTTTCGTCAAATCTTACAATGGGTAAGTTGTTTTGCCTTAGCTGTAAATGAAGTCAATGCAGCTTTAGGTCGCGTGGTTACAGCACCAACTAATGGTAGTGCAGGAGTTATTCCTTCCGTTTTAATGTATTATTTAGTCATTGAAAACCATAATGCAGGTGAAAAAGAAATCAAACAATTCCTTATGGTTGCTGGTGAGATAGGTAGTATTTTCAAAAAAGGTTCTACCATATCTGCAGCAATGGGTGGCTGTCAAGCCGAAATAGGTGTATCATCTGCCATGGCAGCGGCGGCTTTGTGCGAATTGATGGGCGGAACTCCCGAACAAGTTTTAATGGCTGCCGAAATTGCAATGGAGCATCACTTGGGATTGACTTGCGATCCTATTGGTGGTTTAGTTCAGATTCCATGTATCGAAAGAAATACAATGGGCGCCATAAAAGCCATCAATGCTGCTGAACTTGCCTTACAAACCGATCCAAAAAATGCTAAAGTACCTTTGGATAAAGTGGTAGACACGATGTGGCAAACCGCAAAAGACATGAACAACAAATACAAAGAAACTTCCGAAGGTGGATTGGCCATTGCAGTAAATATGGCAGATTGTTAAATTTTATAATCTAAATTTAAAATCCAAACCATCTAAAATCAAACTATTAATAGTAGATTTATCCTAAATTCTCAATTCAAAAACTATGGAAATCAATTGGGTAATCGTTAGCATTGTTACCATTTGTGTGCTTCTTTTGATTGTATTTCTTATTAGAAAAAATCAAAAGGATAAAAAAAAGTATACCAATTTTTTAAACAATGATTTCAAAAAAGCAAATGATGAAGAGTCAGATTTAAACGACGATACGTATTGATTTATTATGCTGGACTATTTTATTAGCCCTTACAAATGATTTCAGATTGAATAAAAGTCTCATTATTTAACGAAAACGAGCTAAAATTTTTTCAAATTAGAAACACTAATTTCTAGATCAAACAATACCCAATATAAAATAAAAAGAACTTCCAAGTCCTAATTCGCTTTCCATACCTATTATACCTCCTTGCGCCTCAATAAACTCTTTGCTTATTGCTAAACCCAATCCAGTTCCTGACTTGTGACTTCCCGGAACTTGGAAATATTTATCAAAAACTT
>JAYTBZ010000145.1:0-1802 GCA_043736705.1 Flavobacterium sp.
TAGTGCTTGAACGAAAACTACTCTTTTTTCAACAGGCATCCCATTCTGATGCTTGATGCTGGCAGCTGATGGCTAATAAGAATTAGTTTTGACCCGATCAACTATATCTCGACTTCAATTTCTAACTTTTTTGAGGTAACAGGACATAGCTCTGCCATCCCATTCCTTTTCAATAGAATTTTAAAGGCTTATTAAGCAGCTTGTTTAAGCTGTTTTTTGAGTTTTTTTAATTTTAGCTCTTCTTCTTTTCTTTGTTTGGCTATTAACTTATTTCCTAAGTGATGAAGATTGTAAGCAAGTACACTTAAGCCAACATAACTTTTAAAGTTCTTTATTCCTTTATCCGGGCAACGATTAAGCCCATGATATTCCAGCATATTGATATTACTCTCTACAGCGGAATGCTTTCGGCGCAGTAATTTATAAGCTGGTTCGCTTTCCCGTTTTGTATCTTCTTTTGTATGTCTTCCGCGTTTGGGTAGCACTACAGTTTCTATTTCTTGTGCCTCCAAAATGGTTAAATTATCTATGCTCCAAAACCCTTTATCAAAACTGTGGCTAATTATATTGGCATCAGAAAATTTTGATTTTAGCCTATTTGCTAAATCTTTTATTTGCTGTGCATCTTTTTGCTTTTCCATTACTTTGTAGTCAATAATAAAGCTATGTTGATCGGTGGTAATTATTACCGAATGACCTAATTCCACTTTTTTATTCATCTTGCCTTTGGTTATCCACTCGGTATGTTCTTCAAAGATGGAAAATATTTTTTCCTCCGATGGTATCACTTCTCCTTTTAATAACCGCCGCTCAATCTGATCGGTAAATTTGGTAATATATTCAATGTATTGTCCTAGTGCAAGTGCTGCTATTATTGATGTGGTTTGACCTAATGAGACAATCAGTCTTTTGTTTATTGCACGAGCTTTGTGTAAATAATTTTTTACAGATTGTCTTTTTTCAGCTTCGTTTTTACCTTTGAAAACTTTGTGAGAAGCAACCCTGAATAGTGATTTAACATCGCTGATAATTGATTTGTGTTTGCGCCATCCTGTTATAGTTTCGTCACGTTTACACAAATGGGCAACCGTTTGAACACCCTTTCTTATGCTATCATACAATAAATTCAGGTCGGTAGGAAAATGAACGTTTGTCTCTACAGCAAAACTGTCCGTTTTAAGTTCCAGTTCTATTGATCCGTCTTTTTTTTTAAATAATTTTTGACCGTAAGCTACAACTATATCATTTATTTTGTAAAGCATCTCTTCATCAATATGAGATACATTATCTATAATTGTCTGATAAGCAAACTCCATTTCTTCGATTCCAAATTTTTCAACATGAACACCCATTATTTTGCGAAGTGTTTTATCATTGTTGGATAAATATTCTATCCTGTCCCAGTTGGTATTAAGTGCATGACGTACAATGGCTAAAACTAAAATATGCCACAAGTCCATCCCAGGTCTTCCTGTCTTCTTTTTGGAATTGCTAATCTTATCCTCTAATAATAAAAATATTTTTTCACTTAATTCTTCAGTGACGAAAATTTGTTGAAGAGCAACCAATACTGGAGGTAACTCATCTCTGCTTTTGGTATTTATTTTTACTTCTGAGATTGGAAGTATTCCTAGGGTTGTCTGTTGTTCAAATCGTTTACGCATACTCGTATAATTTATCGAATATAGATCAAAAAACTAGAACAAACTCAATAAAACCGTGATTTCTTTTTCACTTTTCAGACCAATTTATTAACACAAACCCTTGTGATTATTGGATTTCAGAGTTTTAATGCAGAGACT
>JAYTBZ010000146.1:0-19863 GCA_043736705.1 Flavobacterium sp.
GTATTTTGGGGTATATCATTGTATCAATTTTCTGAAATACAAAGTTACAAACTTGCAATCCTTTTTCCTTAATTTTTAGCTGTTTTTTCTTAATTTTGAGACAAATAAACAACTCATGGAAATCACATTACGTCCCTATAAAAGCGAAGACACCCAAGCTATACTAGACATCATTAATTTCAATATTTTACATTCAACTGCCCTATATGATTATACTATCAGGTCATTCGAGCAACAAAAAAATATTTTAGAAGAAAAAATTAGAAAAGACTTTCCAGTACTAGTTGCTGAAATAGACGGAATTGCTGTTGGTTTTGGAATGTATAGCGAATTTCGTTTTCGTGAAGCATACAAATTTACAGTTGAACATTCTGTTTACGTCAACGAGAAACATCATGGAAAAGGGATTGGAAAACTGCTTTTAAAAGAACTCATTCAGCTTGCCAAAAATCAAAAGCTACACACGATGATTGCCGTAATTGATGCTGAAAATCAAAGCAGCGTGGAGTTTCATGAAAAATTTGGTTTTAAAACTGTGGGCATTATTAGGGAATCAGGCTATAAATTTGACCGCTGGTTGCACTCTGTTTTTATGCAATTGATTTTAGAATAAGACTCCTTAATTAGTGTTCCTAACTTGAAAAAGGTACTTTTGTGTTTTTATAGTAATTATGAGTTTTACATTGCTTTCTTCCCCATTACAGGGATTTACCGACTTTCGTTTTAGAAATGCCCAAAACAAACTTTTTGGTGGTATCGATACTTTTTACTCACCTTACATTCGCTTAAATGGAAAAATGGTGATCAAAGCCTCTTACGAACGTGACTTATTGCCTGAAAATAATCTCGATTTAGAGGTGATTCCACAAGTAATTACAAATGATGCTGATGAATTTTTATTTGTAGCAAAGTATGTAAGGGAACTAGGCTACAAAGAACTCAACTGGAATTTAGGTTGTCCTTATCCTATGGTAACCAAGTCTGGAATGGGTTCTGGGTTAATAAGCAATACCGAAAAAATCAATCATATACTAGAAAGAGCACATACGGAATCAGATATTCTTGTTTCGATGAAAATGCGATTGGGTTATGAATCGCCGCAAGAAATTATTGATGTACTCCCTATTCTTGACAAATATCCCTTAAAAAATATAGCCATACATGCTCGTTTAGGAAAACAATTATACAAAGGTGGCGTTGATTTAAATGGATTTCAAAAATGTATTGACACTGCTAAACACAAATTGTATTATAACGGAGATATAACCTCTGTAACGAAGTTTCATGAAATGCAAGAACGCTATCCGAGTATTGATCATTGGATGATTGGTAGAGGATTAATTTCTGATCCTTTCTTGCCGAATATGATTAAGAAAGACACTACGGAATATCCCGCCAACAAAATGGAATTATTTAGTGCGTTTCATGATACATTATATGCTATTTACAGCGAATCTCTATCTGGTTCTACGCATATTTTATTGAAAATGTATCACTTATGGGAATATTTTTCGGTTACGTTTGCCAATCCGCATAAAGTTTTGAAAAAAATTAAAAAAGCACAAAGTATTCGGAATTATGAAGCTGTTGTTACTGAAATTTTCAAAAATGAAAAAATCTAATTAAAAAATAAACTATAAATAATTAAGAAAAATTAGGCTTTGATTCTTAATATAAATAATTCTTAATGGTGCAAATTTTTGAAAATATTTGACACGTACTCAAACCGCAAAAAAAATGAGATCCTCATTTAACTGAGAATCTCATTTGTACTATTATGTTTCTAAAATAATGTGTAGTGAATAAAGCAAATTATGCTTTAATCCAATCTAGTACTTCAGGATCAGTAACTAGCACTCTCGGCGAAATTACTTTTTCCAATTCTCCTTTTTCATTAATTAAATATTTTTGAAAATTCCATTCTACTTTAGAATCTTGTAATCCATTTTTAGATTTTTGAGTCAAAAACTGATAAATGGCCGCCATATTATCACCTTTTACAGATACTTTATCCATCATAGGAAAAGTTACTCCATAATTCATTTGACAAAATGTAGCAATTTCTTCTTTAGTTCCCGGTTCCTGAGAAGCAAAATTATTAGCTGGAAAACCAATAATTACAAGTCCTTTATCTTTATATTCTTTATACGTAGCTTCTAATTGCTTGTATTGAGGAGTTAAACCACATTTGGAAGCCGTATTGACAATAATGATCTTTTTCCCCTTCAAAGAAGCAAAATCAAAACTTTGTCCATATAAATCTTCTACTTTATACTGGTAAATTGTTTCTTTAGCAACTGCTGATGTAATCATAGTATTATCTGATTTTTTTGGCTGTGCTTGGTTTTGACAACTAAAAAAAAGCATAGCGAACGTTAGTATACCCAATAGATTTTTCATAATTTTTTTTTGTAAAAGTAATTCATTTTTTGTTCTATAAAACTATTTTTTTGTTAAACAGCCGTTAAATAAAAAAGAAGCCTGACCCTATGAATTGTCAGGCTTCCAAACAAATAAACAACAAAACTTATTGTGGTATTTAGAATAAATAATTTTTCCTCTATTTAAGAGCATTGTTGGACTCTATATAATCAATTGCTCTAAATCTAATTATTCCTTTAATTTCATCATTAATATAAAATTTGAGACAACTTTATTGTAAATCAAAATTTAAAATTGACTGATGGTATTTGTTAGAAAATGAAATAATAGTACTAAGAAATTGCTATTGAACTATGGATTAGTCTTTTATTTATCAAAATATGTTCTGTTTAAATTTTGTTAGTAATCAAGAAAATTAGATTTAAAAATATTTTCGGTAAAATACACACTGTTCGGTTTTCAATTATTCGAAATTCCAATAATCTGAATGCGTCATAGTATCAATTTGTTTTTCTTCATCAAAAACACTAATTTTTACTTTAATCTCAAATTTAAAAATGAAGGCATTCTGCAATAACAAAATCTCCTTAGCCGAAATAATATCTACGTTCCCAAAATATGTTTTTAATTTTTTCAAACATTACAATTCTACTTTACTGCAATTAATTTCTTTTTGTTTTTAAATAAATCCTATATTCTATTTACGTAAATGTTTAGAATTTAGTTTTCTAATTACTCAAAAATATATATTACAGTACTTCTCTATTAAAGCTCATCAACACAATTTTTTTAATACAATTAATTTACTATCTTGACCTGCATAAAATAAAATTATTTATTAGCGATAATATATGTATTTAATGGTAAAACAATAAACTATGAGTCAGGAAGAATTACTAGTATTAATCTACAAGAAGGACGAGAGAGCATTTACACATCTATATGATATGTATTCAAAAAGTTTGTTTAGTGTCATAAATGTTCTTGTAAAAAATAGGGAAGAAGCCGAAGATGTCCTTCAAGAAGTTTTTGTAAAAATTTGGAAAAATATAGACTCCTATAACGAAAGTAAAGGTCGGTTCTATACTTGGATTTTAAATATTGCACGAAATACTTCTATTGATAAATTACGTTCCAAGAATTTTAATAACAGTCAAAAAAACCTTTCAACAGATAATTTCGTAAATCACTTTGAAGACAGTTCGAAACTAGTCGACAAAATGGATACTATTGGATTGCAAGAGTTTGTAAAAAGACTAAAACCAAAATGTATTCAAATAATAGATTTATTGTTTTTTAAAGGGTATACCCAACAAGAAGCTTCTGATGAATTGGAGATTCCATTAGGAACAGTAAAAACGCAAAATAGAAATTGTATTAACGATCTACGTAATTATTTGAAAGTATAATGGAAACAAAAGAATATATAGAATCAGGAATTCTAGAACTTTATGTTTATGGATTACTCAGTGAAACTGAAAATGAAGAAGTTGCTAATAAAGCAAAAATAAATTCGGAAATAAATTCGGAGATTATTGCTATCGAAAAAGCAATAGTAGCATTATCATCCAGTTTTTCACCTTTTCATTCGGTAGCGAATTTTGAAAAAATAAAGGCTAAGTTAGAACTGAAACATGCCAATGTGATCCAAATGGAGCCTTCTAGCAATAGATTCCAATACATGGGTTGGGCAGCGGCAATTTTATTATTAGTTGGAGTTGGTTACCAATACAATCAACTGAATCAATCCAGTACTCAAATTGCAAATACTCAAATAGAAAAAGCAAAGTTAGAGAAAGAATTCAATGTATTGAAAATAAAAAATACAACCAATGCGACAAGTCTAGCAGTAGTTCGTGATACGAAAAATACTGTTGTTGGACTGGGAGGGCAAACCATTGCTCCTGAGTCATCTGCAAAAGTATATTGGAATCAAGAAACTGCAGCAGTTTATATAGATGCGTCAGGTTTACCAGAACCTCCAGAAGGAATGGTATATCAAGTTTGGGCATTAAAATTAAACCCACTAACGCCTACAAGTATTGGTTTATTAGATAATTTTACTGGCAATGAACAAAAACTATTCGCAGTGAATGATACAAGAGGTGCTGAAGGCTTTGGGATAACGTTAGAACCAGCTGGAGGTAGTGCAAGCCCTACAATGGAACAATTGTATACATTAGGAAAAGTATAGAAAATCTCTTTTCGTACAAATAAAAAAAGGTTCAACTATAAAGTTGAACCTTTTTTATGTGCCTAAATTTCAAATAATCCCAAAATTCAGTACATATCATTCCATTTTTTGTTAAGTCGAGCGCATTCGATACCTAATAAAATTATCGACTTCGATCAATTAGAAATACATACTTTAGCAGGGATTCTATTGCTACTTATTTCTTATAATATTTTTTATATTTTGGATAAGAAATTACTCCGAATAATGTGATCGCTCCAAGAGAATAATAAATCCAATTAAGCGAGTGTGCTTCTCCACTTGCATACGAGTGCAGTCCTACCAAGTGAAAATTTACTCCATAATAGGTGAATAAAATAGATATAAAAGCAAACATGCTCATCAAATTAAAAATCCATTTTCCACGTAATGAAGGAACAAATCGAGCGTGAATGACAAAAGCATAAACCATAATACTAATTAAGGCCCAAGTTTCTTTTGGATCCCATCCCCAATAACGTCCCCAACTCTCATTGGCCCATTGTCCACCAAGGAAGTTACCTATTGTCAACATGATTAAACCTATTGTTAAAGCTAATTCGTTGATGTAAGTGATTTCCTGAATATTCAACTCCATTTTGGCTTTATTTTTTTCATTGGTAAACAAAATTAACAACAAAGCAACTGCTCCCAATATCATTCCTAATGCAAAAGGCCCATAACTCGCAACAATTACAGCCACGTGGATCATTAACCAATACGAATTTAAAACAGGTTGCAAATTTGCTATTTCGGGATCTATCCAGTTCATATAGGCTGCAGCCAAAATCATAGCCGTTACAAATCCTGAAGAAGCAACAGTCAATTTTGATTTTCGGTCAAAGGCCAAACCAAAAAACATTGTTGCCCAAGCCACATAAATAATCGATTCGTAGGCATTACTCCAAGGTGCGTGACCCGAAATATACCAACGGGCAATTAATCCAAAAGTGTGTAATGCAAACAAAGCAACAATCACAATGTGCATGAAATTAACCAAATAATTCAGTACTTTTCTTTCTTTGAAGATGTTCATAATAGTAAACAACAACATCAAAATCGAAGCAAAAATGTACCAATACGGCAATTTCTTGAACACATCGTATTTATTATACAACACTTCTGATGTTATTTTTTCATCGGTTGGCATCACTTTGCTACCAAAACGTTTTTGAAAACCATTGATACTTTCTAGTAATTCATCAGCAGTTTTGAAATCTTTAGAATTTGAAGCATTCGCCAAAGATCCAAAATACAGAGGCAATACATTCTTAGTGTACGTCGCTTCCATGCCTTGAAATCCTGCTTCATTCAGTTCTAAGTAGGAAACCCATTTATTGTTTTTATCCTCTGTAATAGGGAAAATTTTTAAGATTCTGCCACTCAAAGCCGATTCCATTAAATTTACTTTCTTGTCGGTTTCTATAAAATCCTTTTCAAACTGATTGGGATTAGCAGCTTTGAAAGCTTCTTCTAAATATTTAGAAAGCTTGTAATTTCCTTTTCCATCAAAAAATGATACGAAAGGAGCAAATTTAGCTTCCTTATCAATTCCTATAATTTTACGAATACTGTCATTCCCGCTTTTGATATAAATAATTGGAATTTCAATCCAATAACTTGCGTATTGTGTCATAGACAAAAATACTTGATCAGAGTTCATACCATTGTAAGTATCATCGTGGCTTACTTTTCGCAACAATTCAGATGAAAACGTATTGATGGGTTTCATTCTTCCCCCACCATCTTGAATCACAAGTCGACCAAATTTTGCTGCATGTTCTTCAGGCACTTGGTATTTAGTAATCAAGGCATTTAATTCCTCTTGACTCAATACTTTTTTAGTATGATTTTCATGTTTTACGGGCGGTTTAGCAACTTCGTCATGAGCATGACCGTCATGTTCATCATGATTGTGCTCTTGCTCTTGCGCAAAACTGCTCAAACTGAATAGCAACACTAAAATTGTCAATAATTTAGCTTTTTTAGCTTTAACCACCTCTAATTTTCTTTTAATGTCGGCAAAACGAGAATACTTTGTAAACATAATGGCCATCATCGCAAAATACAACATAAAATAACCAGCATAAGTCAGCGCTGTTCCCCAAAAATCATGGTTAACGGACAAAACCGTTCCTTTTTCATCAGGATCAAAACTAGATTGAAAAAAACGATAACCGCCATGATCTAGTACATTATTCATATAAATTCGGGCATCAAATGGTTCTTTATCTTGAACCGTTACTTTACTTTCAAACGCGGAATAACTTTTCTCTGTTCCAGGATATTTCTGTGCAATGAAATCGTTTAGTTTAATCTTGAAAGGCAATACATATGCTTTACTTCCGTAGAAAAAAGTATAATCAATATTCCCAATCTTAACCGTTTTAGATTCTCCTATTTTGCCTTTAGAGCCAAGTAGCGATACTGTTTTTTCTTGACCTTCAGCAGTAAGTTTTACCGAAATTGCATCCTCATGATTTTTAGCTTTAAAATCATTATCTGATTTATAATCTACTATTCCTTTCACCGCAGGATCTGGAAATACAAATCTCATTTCACCAATACTGTACAAGGAACGCATCATTAAGGGTTGAACATCATCTTTAGTTACATTTCCTTGTAATTTATCAGCCATTCGCATAAAATTTCCTTCAAATGGCGTTTGAATTGTGTAAGCGGTACCTCTCGTGTTTATGTTTATAGCACCATCTGTAAATTTATTTACTGAGAAAAGTACATTATGAATGTTTTGAACTTCACCTTCTTTCAAGAAATGCTCATGACGTCCTCCATCACCTGCCTCTACAATTTTCAAATAAGTCACTCCGTTAGGGTCCAGTTTAATATATTCTTTGGCACCCATGATAAAATTTTCATATTCTATTTTAAAAGGTGTATCAGCAAATTTTCCAGAAATATTAAAATCATTATCCGTTGCAGGAGACAAAAGTACCTGTTTCTCATACGTACGACGTTTCATTTCTCCTTTGAATTCACCGTCAACAAAGACAGTCAGAAAGGTTTTATCGGAGAAAATTTGATTCTCAGCAGCACCCTCTCTTATGGGCATCATCCCCTCATAACTGATGTAACGAGTTACGAAAGCACCCAAAATAATAAAAATAAAAGAGAGGTGGAGTAATAAAGTAGCCCATTTTTCTTTCTTCAACAATTGATAACGCTTGATATTACCAATAAAATTAAGCATAAAAAACACATGAATGGCTTCAAACCACCAAGCATTATAAATTAGAATTTTTGCAGTGTCGGTATTGTATTTGCTTTCGATAAAAGTTCCTGCACCCATTGAAACTGCGTAAACAATAAATAATAAAGCCATTAAACGAGTAGAAAACAAAAAAGAAACTATTTTTTTATCCATTTCTAAGGGATTATGTTTTAATAAAAGTGCCACAAAAGTACTTAAAAATCTTGACTGTTATATTCGCACATTTGTTAATTTAATCCAAAATTAAATGGATACTATTTCACATACAAAACCACATTTTTCATCGGTTTTCGGTTTGTTACCAACTTAGAAATTCTCTAAAAACACTTCATATTTTTTTGCTAATTTTGTGACATGACTAAAGTTATTATTATTGGTTCGGGAAATGTAGCACAGCATTTAATTACTGCCTTTCAAAATGCCGAAAATTTGGGAGCTGAAATCGAATTGGTGCAAGTTTATTCTAGGCAATTAGGAAAAGTATCTCACCTACTCGATCACGCTAAAATTACGGATGATTTACATTCTTTAGCAGAAGCAGATCTCTACATTATTGCTGTTTCTGATGCTGCCATTGCAACAATTGCTGCTCAACTTCCTTTTAAAAATCGATTGGTGGTGCACACTTCAGGGGGCGTTTCCTTGATTGCTTTGGATGATAATAATCGAAAAGGTGTTTTTTATCCTTTACAAACCTTTTCAAAAAATAAGGAAGTAGATTTTAGTACTGTTACAATTTGTTTGGAAAGCGAAAATGCGACTGACTATCAATTATTAGACAAAGTGGCCAAATCAATTTCGGATAAAATATTTGCAGTTAACTCTGAACAAAGAAAAGCCTTGCATGTTGCAGCCGTTTTTGTTAACAATTTCACCAATCATCTGTACCAAATAGGACAAGAAATTTGTAATGACAACCGCGTTCCTTTTGAAATTTTAACGCCTTTAATTTCTGAAACCGCTCAAAAAATAATGTTACTTTCGCCACAGGAAGCACAAACTGGTCCGGCGAAACGTAATGATATAGCTACTATTGCTACACATGAGGCCTTTTTAACAAATGAAAATCACCTTAAAATTTATCAAACACTAACACAATCAATACAAGAGAATGGCAAAAAGTTATAAAGAAATCATGAATGATATCAGCACATTTATATTTGATGTTGACGGCGTACTTACAGACAGTTCTGTTTTTGTGACCAATGAAGGAGAAATTCTTCGTACTATGAATATTCGCGATGGTTATGCCATGAAAGCTGCTGTAGAAAGTGGTTATAATGTGTGTATCATTTCTGGAGGCAGCAATGAAGGCGTTCGCGTTAGATTACGCAATTTAGGAATTACAGACATTCACTTAGGAACACCAAATAAAGTAGAAACATTTTATAAATATACAGATGTTAACAATATTAATCCTGAACATATTTTGTATATGGGCGATGATATTCCTGATTATCATGTAATGAAACTGGTAGGTTTAGCCACTTGTCCTCAAGATGCAAGTCCAGAAATAAAGACGATTTCTAAGTATATTTCACACAAAAATGGAGGAAAAGGAGCTGCAAGAGATGTAATTGAACAAGTCATGAAAACACAAGGGAAATGGATGTCACATTTTGATGGAAAACACGATTAGTACTTTTTTAAATGTTTAAATTATAAATTTTAAATCTCATCAATGTTTCCAATTTTAAAACTCATTCGCTATCAAAACTTACTAATGCTTGCTTTTATGCAACTTGTTTTTCGGTACGCTTTTTTTAAAATTCAGGATATTCCTTTGGCTCTAGCCGATTGGCAATACGGATTATTAGTTCTATCTACTGTTTTGATTGCTGCTGGTGGATATGTTATTAATAATATTTTGGACCAAAAAACAGATGCAATCAATAATCCAAATAATGTTGTAATTGGGAAAACTATTTCCGAAACCAATGCTTATACTCTTTATATGGTATTAACGGTTGCTGGTGTGACAATTGGTTTTTATTTGTCAAATGTGATCTTGAAACCTAGCTTTACGGCTGTATTTATTTTGATTGCAGCCACCCTTTATATGTATGCAACAAGCTTGAAACAAATAATGATTATTGGCAATATTACAGTAGCACTCTTACTGTCCTGCAGTGTCATTATCATTGGTATTTTTGACTTACTTCCCGCAATAGACGCTGGAAACCAACAACAAATGAGAATTGTTTTTTCTATACTTTTGGACTATGCAATTTTCACTTTTTTCATCAATATGCTGCGGGAAATCATTAAAGATATCGAAGATGTAGATGGTGATTACAATCAAGGAATACGCACTTTACCTATTGTTATTGGCAAATCTAGAACTGCTAAAATAGTATTTGGACTTAGCTTTATTCCTATTTTATTTCTGTTGTTTTACATCAATTCGTATCTTTTGAACTTGATCTATACCACCATTTATTTGTTGCTTTTTGTAATGGGTCCTTTATTTTATTTTACTGTAAAAGTTTGGTCGGCAAAATCTAAAAAGGAATTCCATACGTTGAGTTTGCTCCTGAAATGGATTATGTTATTTGGAATTCTCTCCGTTGTTATTATTAGCTTAAATATGAAATACAATGCTTAAAAATAAATTAGAAAAATACCGTTTAATTCTGGCTTCGGGTTCACCAAGACGCCAACATTTTTTTAAGGATTTAGACTTGGATTTTGAAATTAGATTAAAAGAAATCGACGAAATTTATCCTCCAGAGTTAAAAGCTGAACAAATTACCAACTATTTAGCGGCGTTAAAAGCGAGTGCTTATGAAGGCGAATTAAAAGCAGGTGAAATTCTGGTGACCAGCGATACTATTGTTTGGCATAATAATACCGCTTTAGGTAAACCAGTAGACGAACAAAATGCTTTTGAAATTTTAAAATCTTTATCAAATGCAACACATGAAGTCATCACTTCAGTTTGTTTTAAAACCAATGAGAAAGAGGATGTTTTGCATGAAGTAACCAAAGTCACCTTTAAGGAACTAAGTGATGCAGCCATTTATTACTATTTAGAAAATTATAAACCGTATGACAAAGCTGGTGCTTATGGCATTCAGGAATGGATCGGTTTTATTGGCGTTTCAAAAATTGAAGGCTCTTATGCCAATGTAATGGGATTGCCTACGGACAAAGTGTTCGACTATTTGTGTAAATTAGCTTAATTAAATTATGAATATGGTCTTTTTTCAAGAATATACTAGAGAACTCATTGCCACTGGAATCCTAGGAATTCTACTAATTTTATTGCGAATAATTTCTACAAAACTGGTGAGACGTTACGCAAAAACAAATCAAACTCTGGAGCATAGAACCAATTTAGTGATAAAATACATTCACTTGTTTATCAATATTTTGGTAATAATTGCTTTGATCATCATTTGGGGAGTGCAGACCAAGGATATTTTTATCGCACTTTCATCTATAACAACCGTTGTGGGTGTTGCTATGTTTGCCCAATGGTCTATTTTAAGCAATATTACGTCAGGAGTTATTTTGTTTTTTTCATTCCCTTTTAAAATTGGTGACGTCATAAAAATACATGATAAAGATTTTCCTATCGAGGCTGAAATTGAGGATATTGGAGCTTTTCATGTATATTTAAAAACAAGGGAAGGCGAAAAAATTATTTATCCTAATAATCTCCTTTTACAAAAAGGAATTTCGATATTGAAAGACTATTTTGACGATAAAAAATTTGTGGATTGAGGAATCGCTACATAATTTTTCTTGATTTTAGATCCCCGATTTATCTTTTAAAAGTGACAATTTTACAACTATTGATAGAAAATATATAATACTTCAATTTTTTTAATTTTTCATATTTGTCGATTAGAAATTAAACCATTCAGCATGGAATAGTGTATCAATTATTTAAACCCTAAAAAAAATGAATGACATTTTAAAATTTCCATTGTATGCTAAATTAACCGCTGTTTTATTGGGCTTAATAGCACTAATTTTCGTACTCTATATTGGTCAGGATATTTTAGTGCCCGTGATGATGTCGTTTTTATTTGCTATTTTACTGTATCCTATGGTGCAGTTCCTAAAATCAAAACTCTATTTTCCACATGTTTTAGCTGTAATGTTAGCTGTAATTTTATTTGTATTGTTCTTTATTGGTATTTTTGTTTTTTTATCATTTCAAATAAGTGATTTTGCAGAAGATTTTGATAAAATTGAGCGTAATATCAATATTCATCTCAAAAATATTCAAGGATTCGTAAGAGATAATTTCCATTTAAGCTCCCGAGAACAAAAGCAATATATCGACACTGCTACTGAAGATTCAATGGAAAAGGGAAAAGAAATGATTGGTACTACTTTAATGTCATTTACCGATACGCTTGTAAATTTAACATTAATACCCATTTATACTTTTTTAATTCTGTTGTATCGCACGCATTTTTTATTGTTTTTATCCAAACTTTTCAAAAAAGAACATCACGAACAGTTAAAGGATATCTTGACAAATGTTAGGTTAGCGATCAACAGTTACATAGTAGGTTTATTTATTGAAATGGTTTTAGTTTCTACTATGACTACGATTGGTTTTATGATTATCGGTGTAAAATACGCTATTCTGTTAGGAATCATAACTGGAATTTTAAATCTTATTCCGTACATCGGAATTCTTTTTGCTGGAGTATTGAGTATTGTGGCTTCACTAACTAGCTCACCAGATTTATCCATAATTATTGGTGTCATTATTATCACTGTAATTGTTCAATTAATTGACAATAATGTTTTAGTTCCTATGATTGTAAGTTCAAAAGTAGAAATTAATGCATTTATATCTATTATTGGAATTATTATGGGAGGAGCAATTGCAGGAGTTTCTGGAATGTTTTTAGCACTACCTATTCTAGCTATATTAAAAGTAATTTTTGATAGAATTGAATTTTTAACTCCTTGGGGATATCTCATGGGGGATCATTTGCCAAAAACATATACTTGGCGAAATATTAAATTACCGCTGTTTGATTCTGAAGCAAATCCAAAAAAAATCCTAATTAAAACGGATATTATTTTGCCTGTTTTTACAGAAACTACCACCGAAAATGATACTACAAAAACAAAGGAATAGGTAATTAATAGTATATTCGTTTATCTAAATACTCGATTTGACTAAATCGATTCGCAACCGAGATGAATTTTCTATTGTTTCGTTATTACTGTATAAAATTATTTTTATCATGTTAAAAAAACAAAGACTAGTTCTACTTATTTTAATCACCTGCTGTTATCAAATTTCCTTTTCACAGGTTGAAAAAAAGCGAAAAGATTCGTCAGCAATGTATCAACAAATACAGACCTACTCTAAGAAAAATAAATTTACAAAAGTTCTTCATCGACTCGTTTTTAGACCCGTAAATATAAAAACCAAAAATTTAGCTATTGTTCCCAAAGTATTTAAAAGTTTTGAAGGGAAAATTATTCGAAACATCAATATTGTAACATTAGATCCATTTGGGTATTCTGAACTTGACACCACCAAAAAAGCTAGAAATTGGGCGGAACGTTCTGGAAATAGAATTCACATCAAATCCAGCCGAAGTGCCATTAGAAATGTTCTACTCATAAAAAAAAATAAACCCTTTGATTCCTTGTTGGTCAAAGAATCTGAACGTTTAATTCGTACTCAACGGTATATAAGTCGTGTTGATATCAATCCTCAAATAATTCTAAACAATAGCGACTCTATAGATATAAATATTAGGGTTTTAGATTCTTGGAGTATTATTCCAAAAGGCTCTGTATCTAGTTCCAGAAGTAATTTTGAACTCAACGATAGAAATATTCTAGGCTCTGGTCATGAGTTAAATACTAAATTTAGAAATAGATTTAGCGATGGTAAAAATGCCTATGGTGTGGCTTATACCATTCCTAATTTTAAAAATACATTCATTAAAACTACCATAAATTATCAGATCGACTTAGATGATTATTACAGTAAAGGCATTAATGTTGAACGTTTGTTTTATTCTGCACTTACTAAATGGGCTGGGGGTATTTATCTTGACACACAATTTAGAAAAGATACACTTCCGGATAATAATGGTACATTTTCATATCAAAATTTCAAATACAATTCCCAAGATTTATGGCTTGGTCGTGCCTTTAAAATTCTCAATCGAAATACAGAAAGTGACCGAACTACAAATCTAATACTTGCAGGTCGTTTTTTAAACATAAAATATTTAGAGAGTCCCGATATGGCTTATGACCCTGAAAAATTTTACGCTGACGAACAGTTTTCATTTTTAGGAATTGGTGTTGCATCACGTAAGTTTGTTCAAGATAATTATATTTTCAGAAACGGAGTTATTGAAGATGTTCCCATTGGAAAAATATTTGGAATTACTACAGGATACCAATTTAAAAACAATCTGGGGAGACACTACATAGGAGCACGTGCGGCTTTCGGAAATTTTTATAAATGGGGATTTTTAAGCGCTAATTTTGAGTTGGGTACTTTTCTAAATCAATCTATAACCGAACAAAGTGCTTTTTCATTTCAAGCGAATTACTTTACCAAATTAATGAGCCTTGGGAAATGGAAATTAAGACAATTTATAAAACCACAATTAATAATTGGTTCTAAACGCATTAATGCCATTGGGGATCAGCTTAGTATTAATGACAATAATGGTATACAAGGATTTAATAGTCCTGAATATGGAACACAAAAAGCAATAATGACTTTGCAAACTCAGGCATATGCGCCATGGAATCTATGGGGATTTCGATTAAACCCCTACTTTAACTATTCTATTGCATTGCTAGGAACACCAGCACGTGGTCTATTAGAAAGTAAAGCCTATTCTAAGGTTGGAATTGGAATGATTATAAACAATGACTTTTTAATATTTAGTGCCTTCCAGATTTCACTTTCATACTATCCATCAATTCCTGGTACTGGCGAAAATGTTTTCAAAACCAACTCTTTTGAAACTACAGATTTTGGATTTCAAGATTTTGATTTAGGCAAGCCACGTGCAGTTATTTTTAAATAACTCCAAAGTAAACTACTTGACCATTTGCTAATATTTACATAAACATTAAGTTGTCAATACGTTATTGTTAAAACAAAAAAGCAATAGTGTAAATTATATAATTTAATATCATAATTATATAAGCTTACATTCGCAAGTATTGCCTACATTTATATTGTAATTAGTTACTAACAAAAACCAATAAAAATGAAAAAAATCACCTTTTATTTAATGATGATGGTATTATCATTAAGTGTTGTTCCAACACAAATGTTAGCCTCAGAGAAAAATCCAACTTCGGTTTCAAACACTCCAAAAGAAGTTCCTGCTGAAGTTAAAGTATTGCTAAATCGTCTTGACGAAATAAAAGCAATGGATAAATCATCCTTAAACTCTTCAGAGAAAAAAGAGCTACGTAAAGAAGTGCGTGCTATTAAAGCAGAATTAAAATCTACAGGAAATGGTGTGTATCTTTCTGTAGGAGCAATTATAATAGTTATTCTTTTATTGATTCTTTTATTATAATAAATAATAACTGTAGAAAAAGGAAGCGATTATTCGTTTCCTTTTTTTTATGCATTAAATTTTATAGTTAAATGCTGTTTTTTTGATAGTGGCATAGTTGTTGAACAATCATAAAATAGTAACTAAAAATACTACACCAATTACAAATTTAAAAATTATCAATATGAAAACATTAAAATTAATTATCGCAGGAATTATACTTTTTGCTACCACAACTGCAACGCAAGCACAAGTATCAGTAAATGTAAATTTAGGAAATCCTCCAGCATGGGGTCCTGCAGGTTACTCAGCTGTAGATTATTACTATCTACCAGATATTGAAGCATATTATGATATTAGAGCAACACAGTTTATTTATTTTGGTGGAGGAAAATGGATTCGTTCCAGAAACTTACCTAATCAATACAGAAACTATAACCTGTATAATGGTTATAAAGTAGTCCTAAACGATTACCGTGGTAGAAGCCCTTACAGTAACTTTAAATCTCACAAAGTAAAATATTACAAAGGGTATAAAGGAAAACCACAAAAATCTATAGGTTCCAATCGTAGTAATACTAAAAAGGTATTCAAAAGTAATGGGAATTATGAGAATGGAAATAAAGGAAATGGACATAAAGAAAATGGCCATAAAGGTGGAAAAGGAAATAATGGAAATGGAAAAAATTAATACTGATTTCATATAATTTATAAGGAGAGTCTCAGCAATGAGGCTCTTTTTTTTTGATATTAATCCTTGATTACATGTTAATATTTTTGTTTTGGCACAGTTGTTGGAAATGTTAAAAAAGCATCGTGTTAACGAGCTATTATGATAAAATTATTACTAATTAAATATTCGAAAAAATGAAAACTTTAAAACTAATAGCCTTAGGAATTATCCTTTTTGCCTCTAGTACCATACAGGCACAAATCTCAGTAAATCTTAACATAGGTACCGCTCCAAACTGGGGTCCTGTTGGTTATGCTGAAGCTGAATATTATTACTTACCAGATGTTGAAGCCTATTATGATGTGAGAGCTACTCAATTCATTTATTTTGGAAGCGGAAGATGGATTCGTTCAAGATATTTACCCAATCAATATCGAAACTATGATTTATATGGAGGATATAAAGTAGTACTCAACGATTATCATGGTTCTAGACCATATACTAACTTTAGAAATCATAAAATAAAATATTACAGAGGATACCACGGTAGAGAACAAAGAAATATAGGTTACAATGATAATCGCAGATATTATGAAAACGACAGAGGAAATTATGATCGAAAGAATGATGATGATGATGATGATGATGATTCTGATGACCGCAAAGAATATAAAAAACACGATAACCGAAATAACGGACATGGCAAAGGAAAAGGACATGATAGAGATTAATCAAATAATAATTTAAAAAAGAGAGAGAACCAAAACTGGTTCTCTCTCTTTTTTTGTTATTAAAGAAAATACAAAACATTTTAGAAGAGATTATTTAATTCCTACATTTGAAGCAAGAGCAAATTAAATTTAAAACAATGCAAATAAAATCCCTCTCAACGCTATTTCTCTTTGTTGTATGTTGTCAAATAATACTAGCACAACAACCCAAAAAACCAAATTCTGTTGAAATTTTCAATCAAATTGAGAAACTAAATTTTCTTGGATCCGTACTCTACATCGCAGCACACCCAGATGATGAAAATACACGATTAATATCCTATTTAGCCAATGAACAAAAAGCTAGAACAGGCTATTTATCTTTGACACGAGGAGATGGTGGGCAAAACTTAATAGGAACGCAATTACGGGAATTACTCGGCGTGATAAGAACCCAAGAGCTTATTGAAGCCCGAAAAATTGATGGAGGTGAGCAATTTTTTTCTCGTGCAAATGATTTTGGATTTTCTAAAAATCCAACAGAAACATTAGAAATTTGGGATAAAGAGAAAGTATTGTCTGATGTTGTTTGGGCCATCAGAAAATTTCAACCCGATGTAATTGTCAACCGATTTGATCATCGCTCTGCAGGAACCACTCACGGTCATCACACGGCTTCAGCAATGCTGAGTGTAGAAAGTTTTGCCTTCGCAAACGATCCAACTATTTTTCCTGAACAATTAAAATTTGTACAACCGTGGCAGGTAAAACGCCAGTTTTTTAATACCTCATGGTGGTTTTACGGTACTATGGAAAAATTTAATGCAGCTGATAAAACCAATTTAATTGCCTTACAAACTGGTGTATTTTATACGGGCATTGGTAAATCAAATCAAGAAATTGCTGCCTTAAGCCGCAGCCGTCATCAATCACAAGGTTTTGGAAGCACAGGAACACGAGGTGAAGAAACAGAATATTTAGAATTCATAAATGGTGAACCGCTGCAAGCGAAAAAATCTATTTTTGAAGGGATTGATACCTCTTGGAATCGTGTTAAAGGAGGGAAAGCCATTGGCGAATTACTATCTAAAATTGCAGCAGAATACAATTATAACAATCCATCTGCGAGTATTCCAAATTTGGCGAAAGCCTATGCTATGATGAAAGCTTTGGACGAAAATCATTGGGTACCGCTAAAATCTGAGGCAGTAAAAGAAATTATAGCTGCATGCTCAGGATTATACTTAGAAGCCGTAGCCCAAAATCAAGAAGCAACTCCCGGAAGTACTATTAAACTGAAACTTGAAGCCATTAACAGAAGCTCAGCGCCAATACAATTAATAAGCGTGACCACTTTACCGGAAAAAATAAATACACCTCAGAATCGCGAGTTAAAAAATAATATATTAAATAACATAACCCTCGATTTAAAAGTACCTGAATCAATTAACTATACCCAACCGTATTGGTTAGATGAAAAAGGAACAGTAGGAATGTATACCGTAAATCAGCAACAAAATAGAGGTATTCCTGATATTATTCGCGAAGTTAAAGTAGTTTTTACGATTCTAATAAACGGAATCGAAATTCCATTTGAGCGGACTGTAGTTTACAAATACAATGACGACGTAAAGGGTGAAGTATATAATTATCTGGATATTGTGCCTGATGTCACCACATCAATTATTGACAAAGTTTTGCTTTTTAGAGATTCAAAAAGTAAATATGTAGGTGTGAAAATCAAGGCCGGAAAAGACGCTCTAAAAGGAGATTTACAACTTGAACTTCCTGACAACTGGAAAATTGTCCCAAAATCAATTCCGTTTAGTATTGAAAAAAAGGGTACCGAACAAGTCGTCTATTTTGAAGTAACTGCTCCAAATAAATCGGAGGAAGCCATTGCAAAAAGCATTGCAATTATTGATAATAAACGTTTTGATAAGGAACAAATTATCATTAATTACGACCACATTACCAAACAACAAGTTTTAAAATCAGCTGAAGCCAAAGTAATAAAAACAGACTTAAAAACCATTAATGAAAAAATTGGTTACATCATGGGTGCTGGTGATGAAGTTCCTAGTAGTTTAACGCAATTAGGATACACCGTAACGCTCCTTAAACCTGAAGACATTACACCTGAAAAATTAGAAAATTTTGATGTGGTAATGACCGGAGTTCGGGCTTACAACACTGTAACCGCTTTAGCCAATAAGCAAAACATACTTTTTGATTTTGTAAAAGGAGGAAAAACAATGCTCGTACAATACAATACTGCTGGCGATTTAGTAACGGAGAATATTGCGCCGTACCCTTTAAAACTTTCTCGTGATCGGGTTACAGAAGAAAATGCAGAAGTTCGCTTTTTAGCACCAAATCATCCCGTTTTAAATTTTCCAAACAAAATTACAACTAAAGATTTTGAAGGCTGGAAACAAGAGCAAGGATTGTATTATCCGGGTGAATATGATACAGCCTTCACTCCTATTTTATCTTCAAATGATAAAGGGGAAAGTCCAAAAAATGGTGCGCTGTTAATTGCTCCTTATGGAAAAGGACACTACATTTATACTGGGTTAAGTTTTTTTAGAGAACTACCTGAAGGTGTTACTGGTGCATATAAATTACTTTCTAATATGATCTCGTTACAGCCATCAGAAACGATTCCTACACAAAAAATCAAGCCCTAAACCTAACTAAAATGGAAACAAAAAAAGTAAAAACCTGGAAAAAAAACTATACTTGGGTCTTAGTGGCCAATGCCATTTATATTTTGATCTTTTGTCTCATCATGAAATTATACGCCTAAATTATGCAATTATTTGATTGGATTATACTCATAGTCACTTTACTGTTCATTGTAATTTATGGTGCTTGGAAAACCAAAGGCAGTAAAAATGTTCAAGACTTTATTCTAGGAAGTAATGAAACCCCTTGGCACGTTGTAGGACTTTCAGTGATGGCAACACAAGCTAGTGCTATTACGTTTCTATCTACTCCAGGGCAAGCCTACCATGACGGAATGGGCTTTGTGCAATTCTATTTTGGATTACCCATAGCGATGGTTGTCATTTGCGTTACTTTTATCCCATTATACCACAAATACAAAGTATATACAGCTTATGAATACCTCG
>JAYTBZ010000147.1:0-4012 GCA_043736705.1 Flavobacterium sp.
TGGGTTCCTTCTTTATGAAACATAGTTTAAGATTTGATAAAATAAAAAAATAATTGGTGCTACAAATATAACACTATCTAAACGATCTAGGATACCTCCATGACCGGGCATAATATTTCCGCTATCTTTTACACCTGCAATACGCTTGAACTTCGATTCAATTAAATCACCTATAGTTCCTACTATTCCAACAATAACAGCTATCGAGGTCCAAATTAAGATAGACCGATCACTAAATTCAGGATTCGCTTTAATGTAATATTTTGAAATTAAATAACCTGCTAGAATTGCAAATAGAATGCCGCCTAAGAATCCTTCAATAGTTTTTTTAGGTGAAATTTTTTCAAATAATTTGCTTCGACCTATTGATTTTCCAACAATATAAGCAAAGGTATCATTAGTCCAGATTAAGATAAATAATCCAATTATGATCTTTGGATTATAATCATTTATTCCAAATGAGATTTTTGTAATAAATACAAATGGTAATATGATATAACCCAATAAATAAAGGTATTTTGACGAGGTGCTTATTTTTTGGATGCTATCATAAAACAAAAAAAGAATACATTTTATGGATACAACTAAGGCAATAACTAATAAAACAACGTCTAGTTGTTGAATATTTATAGCTATTTCGACATCAGTATTAAAGGTCTGATTGATTGTATCTGTTGTCAGAGTACTGTAATGGCTTATTAAAGTTACTGTAGTATACAATATAACTCCAAAAATAATTGGAAATACATTGTTTATTTGAATTAAATTACAAAATTCATAAACGGCTATTATTAGGAATATGCCAAAAAGCACAAAAAAACTTTCAGTTGAATATAAAATAGATGCAAGTAGCAGTATAATGTAAATTGCTCCTGATATTCCTCGCTTTAGAGTTTCATTCATATTACAAATCTTCTAAAAGCAATAAATAGAGATTTTTTGCCGAACTTCCGTATTGTGTAAAATCTTCTTCTTTGGCTTTTTCGAAATATTTTATAGTAGTAATATTAGTGGGGTAATCTCTTTCGTATTTTTTTTTAATAGCGCTAAGGCCATCACTTTTAGCTCCAAGAATCTGACTGGTTTTGGCTATTATGATAATATTTGTTGGTAACTCGTTTGGTTTATTTTGCTTTATTTGTTTTGATGAAAAAAGTATGGAACCTTCTTCAGCAATTAAATTTTCACAACTTGCAAGAAAAAATTTGGGACTTACAGGTATGTTATAAGCAAGTTTATTATCATCAAGCATGCCAAAAAGATTGGGTTCATGACACAAAACTTCGCTTTCAAACCAATCGTTTTCTTCTAATATGTTTTCAAACTGCTCTTTTACTTCTTCTTGATTTTCACAATACAAGAATTTACCACCATTTTTTTTGAAGTTATAAATAAATTTTTCATCAATTGAGGTTGCGTTTTCAGTATGGGTATTACTAAATTCACTTTCTTGCTCTTCTTCAGATGCAGGATTGTTAGTACCAAAAAATTTTCTAAAAAGACTCATAATTTACGTTGACTGCTGAAATTTGTTATTTGAAAACGTTCAAAGATAAAAAAATCTTAATTCAAAAGTAGATTTTGAATTAAGATTTTAAAAATAATTAAACATATAGTATGTTTTAAGAAACTACTTCCTCGAGATTTTTATCAAAGGTTCTTTTTCCAAAGATAGCTTCTAAATCATCTTTGAATATAACTTCTTTCTCAATCAAAATATCAGCTAAACGATTCAATTTATCTTTATTATCCTCTAATATTTGAATGGCTCTTTGGTACTGGCCTTCAATTAATAATGATATTTCTTCGTCAATTACTCGTGCAGTTTCCTCAGAATATGGTTTAGAAAAGTTGTACTCGCTTTGTCCAGTTGAATCGTAATAAGTTACGTTTCCAATTTTTTCGTTCAAACCATAAACGGTTACCATTGCTCGTGCTTGTTTAGTCACTTTTTCTAAATCACTTAATGCTCCGGTCGAAATTCTGTTGAAAGTTACTTTCTCCGCAGCTCTTCCGCCCATAGTAGCACACATTTCATCTAGCATTTGATCCGGACGAACAATTAAACGTTCTTCTGGTAAATACCAAGCAGCTCCTAAACTTTGTCCTCTCGGTACTATAGTCACTTTGATCAATGGTGCAGCATGTTCCAGCATCCAACTTACAGTTGCGTGGCCAGCTTCATGAATCGCAATTGCTTTTTTCTCATCAGGAGTAACGATTTTATTTTTCTTTTCAAGACCACCTACAATTCGATCTACGGCATCCAAAAAATCTTGTTTGTCTACAGCAGTTTTGTTATTTCTAGCTGCAATTAGCGCTGCTTCATTACAAACATTTGCAATATCAGCACCTGAAAATCCAGGAGTTTGTTTGGCTAAAAAGTCAGTATCCAATCCTTCTACTTTTTTCAAAGGAGCAAGGTGAACTTTAAATATTTCCGCACGCTCACGAATATCTGGTAAGTCTACAAATATTTGTCTGTCAAATCGACCTGCACGCATTAATGCTTTGTCTAGTACATCTGCTCTGTTGGTAGCGGCTAAAACAATAACATTAGAGTTGGTCCCAAAACCGTCCATTTCGGTTAGTAATTGATTTAATGTGTTTTCACGTTCATCATTTCCACCAGACATATTACTTTTTCCTCTAGCTCTACCTACTGCATCTATTTCATCAATAAAAATAATAGCTGGAGATTTTTCTTTTGCTTGTTTGAAAAGATCTCGTACACGAGATGCACCTACACCTACAAACATTTCAACAAAATCAGAACCAGACAAAGAGAAGAAAGGTACTTGTGCTTCACCTGCTACGGCTTTCGCTAAAAGTGTTTTTCCCGTTCCCGGAGGGCCAACGAGCAAGGCTCCTTTTGGAATTTTCCCACCTAGATTGGTATATTTTTCAGGATTTTTTAAGAATTCAACAATTTCTTGGATTTCTTCTTTTGCGCCTTCTAAACCAGCAACATCCTTAAAGGTAGTCTTGATATCTGTTTTTTCATCAAATAATTTTGCTTTAGACTTGCCAATGTTAAAAATCTGACCTCCACCACCGCCAGCACCGCCACCAGACATTTTTCTCATGATAAAAATCCAAACGGCTATGATGATAATGATAGGTAATAAACTGATTAAAATATCCGACCAGTTACTCGCTTCTTTAAAATCATAGTTAACTAATTTTTTGTCAGCTTTAGCTTGATCTAATTTTTCTTGAAAAGATTTTAAAT
The DNA here is from genome assembly GCA_043736705.1 of Flavobacterium sp. GTDB lineage: Bacteria > Bacteroidota > Bacteroidia > Flavobacteriales > Flavobacteriaceae > Flavobacterium. Next base: position 3,233 of record JAYTBZ010000147.1, read on the forward strand.
CACCAAATTTTGTGGTGTAATGAGGGCCTTTGTTTGGCCTGTCAAAAACATCTTTAGCTACTTTTTTATTGGCTGGGTCTTTCAAAGCTGCATCTGAAAGGTAAATTTCAGCATCTTTATTATTAAAAATAATGACATTTTTAATTTGCCCTTTATTTAGCATATTATCGATGTCAGAAGACCTTAATTGACCCGGCTCGTTCAAACTAGAACCACCAGTTACAAAAGTTATCGATAAGAAAATTAATAATATAGCAGTGTAAATTAACCAGGGGCTTATTTTAAACTTATTCGAATTTGGATTATTATCTTTAGCCATTACTAGGAGTTATGTTTCTTTAGTATTTGTTTTCTATGGTTGTTATTTTAGCATCGCCCCATAAGCTTTCGATGTTGTAATATTCACGAATATGTTTTTGAAATACATGAACAACAATATTCACATAATCCATTAATACCCATTCGGCATTATCTGTCCCTTCAACATGCCATGGCTTGTCTTTTAATTCTTTAGAAACTGTTTTTTGAATGGAGTTTACTATTGCGTTAACTTGTGTGTTTGAATTACCATTGCAGATGATAAAATAATCGCAAACTGCAGTATCTATCTCTCTTAAATCAAGAATATCGATGTCATTTCCTTTTACCTCTTCTATTCCCTTAATGATGTTCGCCAACAGATCGTCATTATTTATAGTCTTTTTCGTCATGAATTATTTTTATTTATAAGTCTGTAAAGTTACCATTTTTTGTGATTATTTTTGAACCTTAACACAATAT
>JAYTBZ010000148.1:0-8779 GCA_043736705.1 Flavobacterium sp.
TTTTCAATACGTACATCAAAATGTTTGAACGTTTTGGAAGAGATAGAGAATAATTGAAACTGAAAAACTCCAATTAGAAAAAATAGCGATGTTGAAAAATGTCGCTATTTTTTTATATTTAAAAAAAAATGAAATTCTACTGGATCAAAACAAGTTGGATTATTAAAAAAATTTTCTCTCGTTATACTTGGGATGTTTCCAATGTAGAAAAAGATAAAACCGTCTACCTCACCTTTGATGACGGACCTATTCCTGAAATCACTCCATGGGTTTTAAAAGAATTAAAAAAACACCAAGTACACGCCACTTTTTTTTGCATTGGAAACAACATTGAAAAAAATCCTGAAGTATTTCAAACCATTATTAACGAGGGTCACACAATAGGAAACCACACCTACAACCATTTGAACGGTTGGAAAACCACAACAGCATCGTACCTTGCTAATGTTACATTATGTGAAGAAGCAATTCAAAAAAACACCAATTATAATTTAAAGCCGACCCTTTTTCGCCCTCCATACGGAAAAATAAAAGCCTCTCAATCAAGAAAATTAAGGGGACTAGGTTACAAAATAATTATGTGGGATATTTTGAGTGCTGATTTTGACGCAAATGTATCGCAGGAACAATGCCTAAAAAACGTATTGTCAAATATTAGACCAGGAAGCATACTTGTTTTTCATGACAGCCTAAAAGCTTTCAAAAACTTAGCATACGCGCTTCCTAAAATTTTAATTTATTTAAAAGAAAACAACTTTACTTGTGGAGTATTGTGAGAAATAAAATTACAATTGTTCTTGAACAATATTGATAATTGTATTGGCGTCTAATTCACCAGATTGTCTCCAAATCATTTGACCTTGCTTGTAAATCATCAACGTCGGTAAGCCCTTAATCCGCAAAGCATCGGCTAATTCCTGATTCTTGTCTACATCAATCTTTATTACTTTTGCTTTATCGCCAAGAGCGGCTGCTACATCCCTAATTACAGGATGCATTAAAACTGAAGGTTCGTTCCATTCTGTGTAAAAGTCAATCAACACAGGTACTTGAGTATTTATTAGTTCTCCAAATTTTGACATAAAACCAAAAATTTAATTTTTTAAATTCACTAAAAAGAGCTGTATATGGTACAAATGTAGCATTTAAAACTAATTATGCCACACTAACGCCTTTTTTTAGTTCGATGACTGTGATTTCGGGCATAATTCCTACTCTCCCCGGATAGGCGTGAAAACCAAAGCCTCTGTTCACATAAACGTATCGACCCTTGCTTTCATACAATCCTGCCCATTGTTTATATACATATTGTGCCAAACTCCACTTGAAATATCCCGGTATTTCAATACCAAACTGCATTCCGTGGGTATGACCCGATAGCGTGAGATGGAAATTTTTATCATGATGCTGCACTTCATGTTCCCAATGCGAAGGATCATGGCTCATCAAAATTTTAAAATCTTTTTGACTTAGCGCTTGAGAAGCTTTATTAATATCACCTGCTTTCTTAAAGTTATTCCCCCAATTCTCGACACCAACTAATGCAATTTTTTCTGTTCCCTTTTCTATAAAAGTATGTTCGTTCAGCATTAATTTAAAACCTATTTGACCGTACAAATCTTTAATAGCTTTGAAATTATTTTCTTTGGCAACCTCAGAAGGCCAAGTTACATACTCTCCATAATCATGATTCCCCAAAACAGAATACTTGCCATACTGATGGCTTTTGATTCTATTAAAAGTTTCTATCCAAGGGTGCATTTCTTTAGCATCGGTATTTACTATGTCACCAGTAAACAAGAGCAAATCGGAGTTTTGTTCGTTGACTAAATCAATTGCATAATTTATTTTCTCAGGATTATCAAAACTACCACTGTGTATATCTGAAATTTGGGTGATGGTAAAACCATCAAATGCCTCTGGTAAATCTGGGAAGAAAATACGTTGCTTTATAACCCTATAATTGTATTTACCTATGGTCATCCCATAAATCAAAGACAAAAAAGGAACTGCGGCTATCCCCAATCCAATTTGACTAATAAATTTTCTTCTCGATTTAAGAAAATCGGTAGAATTATCATAATCAACAAAATAATTAACAGCTCCAGCACCCAGTCTAAAAATATCTTCACCCATTAACAAGAAGGTCAAGATTAACTTTGGCACATAAACAATCAACAACAAACCCATAGTAAACATCGTTTGTTGCGTTTGTCCAACACTACGATCAAATTGCATCAAAGCATACACAATGTACACTAAAACCAAAATGCTCACGAGATCAATCGAAATTAATATTGGTTTAGATTTTATTAGAGTTTTTAATACCTGAAAAGTATAGAGTTCAATTACGAGTAGAATTAAACACAAGAGTACAATACGAAAGATCATTAAAATTAATTTTTTGACAAAATAACAAAAGATTTGAACAAACTAACTTTATGTTAATTAAAATTTAACGATTGGTTAAGCATTAAAAAACCGCATCAAAAAATTCTAAATGATACGGTTCTTTTAGTAGAAAATGTCATTGTTTATTCGATAGTCATATTATATGAACGGAAGGTAAATACTTTATTTGTCCCATTTAATCGTCTTACAGCCAGTTCAACATACTCACCATTAGCAAGACTTACAGATCCTAATACTGCAATACTCTGTATATTTGTATTGTTAGAATCGATAAAAGTTTCGGAAGATGTAATTAAAGTAACAGGAGTTCCACCCACACCAGATTTCACAAAATAAAATATAAGATCTGCACTACCAGTACCACCTTCAAAAGAAATTGAAGCCGACACTGAAAAAGTTCTTGATTTTTTACCTAAATAAACAAGTCTATTACTTGTTGCACCATCCGTCCTAAATAAGTTAGTTGAAATGGTTGTTCCAGGGACCTTGTATGTTGCATTAGTATCTGGTAAAGAACCAGTAGGTGAAGCTGGCACTCTATCTAAATATACACTACCCGTTGTAAAAGGATCTGCTTCAGAAGGAAGCCCTGCACATCTTACATTCCAATTATTATTAAAATTATATCCAGAATAAGTTCCAACTGTATATCCATTTACATATTTGCCGGTAGATAGTGTTCCTGTAAAAACAACCGTTTCCATAACAGCATCTCCAGTAATAGTAGGATTTGCAGAAACATCTACTCCTACAGCAGTGCCGTTTACCTCACAAAAACCTCCTTGTTTTTGTAACAAAGAAAATGATCCGGTAAACTTTTCAAAAGTACCAGTGTTATTTCCAAACCATGCGGTGTTACTTAATAAAAGCCTAGTGATATTAGTGTACGTGATCCCTGTTGTATTCCCAGAATAATTAATAATTGAAAAAAACACTAAGTTAAAGCCACTAATTGTACCTACACTTGCAGCACCTGATACTATGGTATCCCTAAAGATTATAGTTTGTGTATTCCCGGAACCAATTAAATTAAAAACAGTACAAGCACCTGAAATAGTAAGATTTTTTACTAGCCCTCCAGTTGTACCATCAAATAGTAGTCCACTACTTCTAACTATGATATCTTCATTTGCATCTACTCCTATTAAACTGGCATTATTCAAATCAATTGGAAAATTAAAAACAACTATTCCATTTATTTCATAGTGGGTTGCACTATCTAATACATATTTAGCACCCGCGCCAGCAGCAAGTTCTGTCGCTAGAACAGTCGCTAAAACATCTGTAGATTTGATACGTTTAAATTTTAATCGACCAGTAGAAGCACTATTTACAATCGTCCATGCTGTGGTCGATGAGTTGTAATAATGAAAAGCTTTTAAATCTGTATCGTACACCATCAAACCGTCTGCTGGCGATGCTATAGCAGCTCTTTGCGCCGTAGTCATTCTGGGCGTCAACATGCCTTGAGTTGTTGATGTAATATCCAGTACTGAACTAGCATTTGGAGTTACAGTTCCTATGCCTACTTGGGCAAACACATTTGTTGTCAATATTAAAAAAAATAATATACTGACTTGTAATACCTTTTTTGAAAAATAATTTTTTCCCATGATACAACGAATTAAAGATTAGAGAACTACGTCGTTTTTAGTTCTAGTGTAAATATATACAAATAATCGTTTAAATACATAAATAATCGTTAAAAAACAAAAATAGCCTTATTCAGTAGTTAAATTCTTGTTTATATTTAGATTTAAAAATAATTAACCGTTTTTTTCTTATAAAATTCTGTTCTACTTTTTTGAACAAAAATCAATACGCTCCCAGAATAAGAATTGTTAGATTCCTTCACTTCATTTTCTCACAAGTTTTGTACTTTTGAACACTTTACAAAATCACAATTATGTCTGCACAAAAACGACTGTTTCTCCTTGATGCCTATGCTTTAATTTTTAGAGGCTATTATGCTTTTATTAAAAATCCAAGAATCAACTCTAAAGGAATGGATACCTCAGCCATCATGGGGTTTATGAATTCCTTAATGGATGTAATCAAAAGAGAAAAACCAGATCATTTAGCCGTAGCTTTTGATAAAGGGGGAAGTGAACTGCGCAATACTATTTTTCCAGAATATAAAGCACATCGGGACGCCACACCCGAAGCAATAAAAATAGCAGTTCCTTACATTCAGGATTTATTAAAAGCCATGCATATTCCTATCATAGAAGTAGCGGGGTATGAAGCCGATGATTTAATTGGTACTATTGCAAAACAAGCCGAAAAGCAAAATTACCAAGTCTTTATGGTTACTCCCGATAAGGATTTTGCACAACTCGTTTCTGAAAATATATTTATGTACAAACCCGCTCGTATGGGAAATGGGATTGAGATTTGGGGTATTCCAGAGGTGTTGGCAAAATTTGAAATTGAACGACCTGAGCAAGTAATTGATTTTCTTGGAATGATGGGCGATGCTGCCGATAATATTCCGGGACTGCCAGGCGTAGGCGAAGTAACTGCTAAAAAATTGCTGAAAGAATTTGGTACTATGGAAAATCTTTTGGCTAATACCGATAAGCTAAAAGGTAAAATGAAGGAAAACATTGAAGCCAATAAGGAGAAAGGACTACTATCTAAAACTTTAGCGACAATAATCCTAGATTGCCCCGTCGTTTTTAACGAAACGGACTATGAACTTTCTAACCCAGATGTAGAAAAAACAGATGCTCTTTTCAATGAACTAGAATTCAGACGAATGGCGGAGCAATTTGATGCTATTTTCAAAAAAGGCGACAATGCAGCAGCCACAACAAATCTTGTTGACGAAACTAAACTGTATAAAAAAACACCTTCAAAAAATGAAGATCAATTTGATCTTTTTGGCAGTGCTACAGCAAATGATTCCGATGATGAAGCGCGTCATCAATTTTACAATACCTTAGAAAACACCACGCATTCGTATCAAATTATTCAAGGCGATCTTGGTTTGCGATTGCTGTTGCAAAATTTACAAAACCAAACTGCAGTGTGTTTTGATACCGAGACCACAGGATTAGATGCTTTACACGCAGAACTGGTAGGAATCTCTTTCTCTTACGAAAAAGGGAAAGGATTTTTCGTTCCTTTTCCAGAAAACCAAGAAGAAGCACAAACTTTAATTGAAAAATTTATTCCTTTTTTCGAAAATGAAAACATTGAAAAAATTGGTCAGAATTTAAAATACGATTTAAAAATTCTTTCTAATTACAATATTACCGTAAAAGGAAAATTATTCGACACCATGATTGCACATTACCTAATTAATCCAGATATGCGTCATAATATGGATATTTTATCGGAAACGTATTTAAAATATTCGCCTCAATCCATTGAAGCTTTAATTGGTAAAAAAGGAAAAAACCAAAAATCAATGCGTGACGTTGCATTGGAGGAAATTAAAGAATATGCCGTTGAAGATGCTGATGTAACCTTGCAACTCAAGGAAATATTTACTTTGGAATTAGACAAAACCGGTACCAAAAAACTTTTTGAGGAAATCGAAATTCCATTAGTAAAAGTTTTAGCTGACATGGAAAAAGAAGGAATTCGTGTGGATGTAGTTTTCCTGAAATCATTATCAAAAACACTAGATGATGACATCAAAATACTAGAGACCAACATATTTGAAACCGCAGGAGAAAAATTCAACTTGGCTTCTCCAAAACAGTTGGGCGATGTTTTATTCGATAAATTAAAAATTGGTGGTGTAAAGCAAAAGAAAACTAAAACTGGTCAATACGCAACAGGCGAGGAAATCTTAAGTTATTTAGCTGCCGAAAACCCAATTGTAAAAGACATTCTGGATTGGAGACAATTGGTAAAACTGCAAAACACTTATGTCGAGGCTTTGCCAAACCAAGTCGATAAAGTTACAAATCGAATTCACACCGACTACATGCAAACGGTGGCCGCAACAGGTCGTTTGAGTTCTAATAATCCCAACCTGCAAAACATCCCTATTCGTACGGAACGTGGCAGACAGATTAGAAAAGCATTTGTAGCCCGAGACGAAAATTACACTTTGGTTTCTGCGGATTATTCTCAAATAGAATTGCGTGTAATTGCTGCATTAAGTGGCGAAGAGAACATGATTGCCGCCTTCCAAAATCAGGAAGACATTCACAAATCTACCGCTTCAAAGGTGTTCAATGTCCCGCTGGAAGAAGTGACTCGCGAGCAACGAAGCCATGCCAAAACGGTAAATTTTGGAATCATATATGGAGTTTCGGCTTTTGGATTAAGCAATCAAACCAACTTGTCTCGTAAAGAAAGTGCTGATTTGATTGAGGCGTATTATCAAACCTATCCAAAATTAAAGTCTTATATTCAGGAACAAATAGATTTTGCAAGAGACAATGGTTATGTGCAAACAATCCTAGGACGTCGCCGTTATTTGAAAGATATCAATTCGCAAAACGCCATTGTTCGTGGTGGAGCAGAACGAAATGCCGTAAATGCACCTATTCAAGGAAGCGCTGCCGATATTATCAAAATTGCAATGATTAATATTCATCAAAAACTAACATCTGAAAACTGGAAAAGCAAAATGTTGTTGCAGGTACATGATGAATTGGTATTTGATGTACATAATGATGAACTCGAAAAAATCAAACCGATGATTAAACACGAAATGGAACAAGCTTTCCAATTAGATGTTCCGCTGGAAGTTGATTTAGGAGCTGGAAAAGATTGGCTGGAAGCGCATTAAATTTATGTTTCAATAACTCATAAAAAAATCTCTAATCATTCCGAAACGATTAGAGATTTTTTTGTTATTATAATACTGAGTTGCTATAATTTTCTTGTTGACTCTCTTTCTTTTAATTTTGTTTTAATGACTACGGTTTCATAAGGAACATGCTCTTCTTTAGATTCTAATCTGTCGATAAGCAATTTAGCGGCTACTTCTCCTATTTCTATTCCGTGCTGGCTTACTGTCGTTAAACTGGGAGATAATCTTCGGGAGGCAAGAATTCCGTCAGCAAATCCGATAATAGAAATATCTTCTGGAACTTTAAACCCTTTCTTTAATGCTAAACGCAGAGCAGAAACAGATCCATTCTCATCAACAGCAAAAATACCATCTATTCTATGATCGAATATTTTATCTATTCTTCTTATCAGATGCTCCTCTCCATCAGTACGAATAATAATGTCCTCGTTTACCGCAATATTATTATTTTCTAATGCTTTCAGATATCCTTCCGCTCTTAATTTACCTACACTAAGATTGTCAATAGAAGACAGTAACGCTATATTATTGCATCCTAAATCAATTAAATGTTGGGTAGAATTTAAAGCAGAATCAAAATCATCTACAATTACTTTGTCACAATCAACACCTTCAGCAATTCTGTCAAACATAACAATTGGAGTTCCATCATTAATAACTGCAGAGAAATGATCGTATTCTTGGTTTTTTTGAGCTTCTTCAGACACCGAAACAATAAATCCATCAATAGTTCCATTACTTAACATTTCGAGTGTATGAGCTTCTTTCTCTGAAGATTCATTAGAAATACACATAATAACGTTGTATCCTTTTTCGTCTGCCACTTTTTCAATACCACTAAATACTTTAGCAAAAAATGAATTGAGTATATTAGGGATAATAACACCAATGGTTTTAGTCTTTCTATTCTTGAGATTTATACCAATTACATTGGGTTTGTAATTTTTAAGTTTTGCGTATTCTTTAATTTTTATCTTCGTTTGATCACTAATTTCGGGACTATCATTCAAGGCTTTGGAAACTGTTGAAACAGAAACATTTAATTCTTTGGCGATTTGTTTTAAAGTTGCTTTGGCTTTCATCAGAGAAATATATGGTGGGATTTGAAAAATTAAAAAAGCTACAATATAGATTCAACCATAAATAGAAGCTGTTTTAAAACCAAAAATACCAATAAAATATAATATTGGGTTCCGAAAATTAGAAAAATACAATTAATCAAAATAAAAACATACAACACTCTAGTTGGATTAGTTCAGAAATGTGTATCTCTATTTTACTACTTGGCTCATAATCTTAAATATACATTTGATAATCAGGGCAAATACCAGATAAAAATATTCATTTAAGGTATTTGTATTTAAAATAATTAATTGTACTTTTGCAACCCCTTTATTGGGGATGGAATGTTTAATTAAAAATATATTATGGACGCATTAAGCTACAAGACACAATCAGCAAGCAAAGCCACCGTTACAAAAGAGTGGATTGTTGTTGATGCTGATGGTCATAACTTAGGTCGTCTTGCTTCAAAAGTCGCTATGATTTTGAGAGGTAAGTACAAGCCAAGTTATACACCACACGTGGACTGCG
>JAYTBZ010000149.1:0-1776 GCA_043736705.1 Flavobacterium sp.
GTTGCATAAAGATTTAAAAGAGAAGGAATTTGTCTTATGTTATTTATTCCTTCCAAAGAAATAATTTTATAAGAAAGTAGAAAATCTAATTCTATTGGTTTTAAGAGATTATCAATAATTTGAATATCGCTTTTACCTTCAACAAAAATCAATAAATCTTCGGTTATTTTTCTTTTTGTAGTTTTTTGTTGAAATAGCTGTGCTGTTAGAAAATCTAATTTGTTTTCTTTTGATATTTTTTCTGCTTTAGTTTTTAAGCTATATGGAACATTTAAGCTTCCTGTGTCTCCTGCTTCTCGCAATTTAAATTTCAAAACATCAAGAAATGCAACTTCACCATTAAAAATTAATTTAATATCTGAAGAATCAAATAGTAATATGTTTAGTGATTTTCCAAATTTCAGAGCATCTTCAACATCATTCGAATAGCCATTTACAGCAATATAAATACCACTTGTAGTATGAAATTTACCATCAAGTTTTCCTTTGAACGCATATATACTTGAAGCTGGTATTTTAGGCTTAACCCACTTTGCTTCCAATAAAAATGTCTGTCCTTTCCAAAAGAATGAGCCATCAACTTGTTCTCCTTTTGATTTATAACTCGCTCTTGGTTCAAGTTTTTCGTTTTCAAGCTTCGCTTCAATTAGTTTTTCAAATTCGTATCCTCTTTGTTGTGGTGTGAATAGTGACTCATTGTACAGTTTATTGTACAAATTTTTAATTTCGTCATTATTTAACTTAGGTTTACTCATTTTTATTTACGTTTTTTCTGCGGTAAGCTTGCTACCAACGTCAGTCTGTGAAAAAACTTCGGTTTACTTACAAACAAATATAGCAAAAAAGTTGCGTAAAGACAGGATTTTTCGTATTTTTAATAATGCAACATATCATAGGTATTTCTCGTCAACAACTGCGTTTTACAAGTTTAGAAGATACAATAAGTCCCGATAACCAGGTGCGATTTATAGATGCCTTTGTCGAATCTATAGACCTCTCTAAGCTTGGTTTTTCGGTAAAAACGCTCAAAACTGAAGGTCGCCCGAGTTTCAATAGTAAAGTGTTTCTAAAGATCTATTTATATGGTTATCTCAACGGAGTTAGAAGTGGTCGAGATCTAGAAAAGGAATGTATGAGAAATATGGAAATGCAATGGCTTTTAGAAGCTATTGTTCCTAATTACCACAGCATATCCGATTTTAGAAAAAACAATCCCATTGCCTTAAAAAAGCTATTCAAACTCTATGTTCTCTTTTTAAAAGACGCCGATTTGATAGGCTGTGAAACCATTGCTATCGACGGTACCAAAAGCCGAGCCCACAATAGCAAGAAAGCCAATTTTAATCAAAAGAAAATCGACAAACATGTAGATTATATTGAAGTAAAAACCCAAGAATACTTAAATGCTTTAGAAGAAAATGATGTTAAAGAAAGTCCAGCTAAAATCCAAAATATCCAACAAAAGATAGACCGACTAAAAGGGAATAAATTACGTTATGAATTGCTGGAAGAAAAACTAAAACAAAGCGGCGAGCCGCAAATAAGTACTACCGATAGCGATGCTAGAGCTTTGTTGGTTCAAGGGCAAGTTGTTGAGATCTCATTCAATATTCAAGCTGCAGTGGATGCTAAGCACAATCTTGTGGTAGCCACACACACCATCAATCGCAATGATCGAAATGCTTTATCGGCTATTGCCATAGAAGCAAAAGAGAATTTAGAAATAGGAACTTACACGGCCTTGGTAGACAAAGGCTATCATAATGGGCGAGAAAT
>JAYTBZ010000150.1:0-19720 GCA_043736705.1 Flavobacterium sp.
AAACTATTCAGGAAAAGGAACAAGCTATTTTGCAGTTAATAAATTAACGACTCAGGAAGACTTTTTCAATACTTTACAAGAAAGAGACAGAATGGTAAAGTTAGGAACGCATGAAAAGCCTAGAACAGAAGCAATTCCTTCAAAAAGAGGTGAGATTTATAAAAATATCGCTTTGATTTTAGTTCAAAAAGGAAAAACTGAAGAGGCGAAGAAGGCAGTTTCTGATGCGAGACTTGCAAATCCAGAAGACACCTCATTAATATTGACTGAAGCTAATTTGTATCTTGAGACTAAGGATTTTGATACATACAAAAAATTAGTGGCACAAGTTTTGGAAAAAAATCCAAATGATGCCGATTTAGTTTTTAACCTAGGTGTATTAAGTGCCAATGCAAAAAACACAGTGGATGCTGAAAAATATTACAAGAGAGTAATCGAAATTAATCCGCAATATACCAATGGATACATAAATCTAGCTGCAATGAAGTTAGAAAATGAAAAAATTATAATTGATGAGATGAACAAATTGGGAACCTCTACAAATGATATGAAGCGTTATGACGAGTTGAAAAAGAAAAGAGAAGACCTTTTTAAAGCAACAATCCCTTACCTTGAAAAAGCCGTTGAATTAGACCCTAAAAATGTAGATGTTAATAAAACTTTACTGGGTGTTTACAGTGCCTTGGAAATGACTGCAGAATATAAAGCATTAAAAGCGAAGCAATAAGTATTTCTTTCGTAATAAATAAAAAATACCTGTCTAAATTTAGACAGGTATTTTTTTTAAATGATTTTTTTTATTACTCTTAATTTATGTGTGTGCTTGTTGGTATCAGCATTAAATATTCCTAAGTGATCTATTCGATCGATGCGTACCTTTCCACTGGCGTGAATGATGTAATTGTCGGCCATTATAATGCCAACATGGATGATATTACCTTCTTCATTGTCAAAAAATGCAAGATCGCCGGGTTCACTCTCCTCGATAAAGCTTAAGGCTTCTCCTTGTGTTGATTGTTGAGAAGCATCTCTTAATAAATGATATCCATTGAGTTTATAAACCATTTGCGTAAAACCAGAGCAATCTATACCAAAAGGAGTTTTACCACCCCAAAGGTATGGAGCATTCAAATACATAAAGGCACTATTGATCAAACTTTCTTTTGATTTTTCTCCACTGGTTTTAGTCCCTTCAAAATTAAAATTAGAGTTATTTATATCATTATGATGAAGGAAAGCTAATGAAGATCCAAGCGGTATTGGAATCAATAAATTGTCTGGAGCAGTAACGTATTCTATTAAATCTGCATTGAGAATTATGGCTTCGGCTGATAATTGATTAAAACTAGATTCTGAGATAAGTTGTAATTGCTTTGTATCGATCCAACCTTCATAATCATCATATTGCATTTTAACTTTAGACCATTGTTTTTGTTGTTCTAAAATTTCAAAATGTTCACCAAATAGAATTTGAGAAACGATTTCGCCTCTGTCACTGGGTTCAAAGCGAAGTGGAATGATGGCTAGATTACAAATTCCGAACATCTAAATTTAATTAAAATTTATAATTATGGGTTATAAGTCTTAACTGATAACCCATTTTATATAATTATTTTAGGCTCTTTCAATTACAATTGCTGAAGCACCACCACCGCCATTGCAAATTGCAGCAGCACCTATTTTTGCATTGTTTTGCTCTAATACATTCAGTAAAGTAACAATGATTCTAACTCCAGAACAACCTAGAGGATGTCCTAAAGATACAGCACCACCATTAACATTTACTTTACTATCATCTAAACCTAAAATTTTAGAATTAGCCAAACCAACAACAGCAAATGCTTCATTAAATTCAAAATAATCAACATCACTAATCGCTATTCCTGCTTTTTCTAATGCTTTAGGCATTGCTTTTGCTGGACTTGTAGTAAACCATTTTGGTTCTTGGGCAGCATCGGCATACCCTTTGATATAAGCCAAGGGCTTTAATCCTAAAGCGATTGCTTTTTCTTCACTCATCAAAATTACTGCTGCAGCTCCGTCGTTTATAGTGGATGCATTGGCCGCAGTAACGGTTCCATCTTTTGTGAACACAGCATTTAATGAAGGTATTTTTTCTAATTTTACATTAGTAAATTCTTCATCTTTAGAGATAATTATAGGATCTCCTTTTCGTTGTGGTATAGTAACAGAAACCACTTCATTATCAAATTTACCAGACTCCCATGCTTTTGCACTACGCTCATATGATTGGATAGCAAATGCATCTTGATCTTCACGACTAAAATTATATTCCGTTGCACATAAGTCAGCGCACACTCCCATAGCACTGTTATCGTAAGCATCAGTAAGACCATCTTTTTGCATTCCGTCAATCATGCTTGCAGGTCCAAACTTGGTTCCATTTCTTAAATTTAAATAGTGTGGAATCAAACTCATGTTTTCCATCCCGCCAGCAACCACAATTTCGGCATCACCACACTGTATAGCTTGTGCACCTAGCATAACAGCTTTCATTCCTGAAGCACACACTTTATTTATTGTGGTACAGGCAACAGAATTAGATAAACCAGCTAGTAATGCAGCTTGCCTTGCAGGAGCTTGTCCTACACCAGCTTGAACTACATTACCCATAAATACTTCATCAATTAAATTTGGATTTAAATTTATTTTATCCATTGCACCTTTAATAGCAACTGCTCCTAATCTTGGTGCAGTAACCGTAGATAATCCACCCATAAAACTTCCGATAGGTGTCCTAACGGCAGAAACGATAACAACTTTTTTGTTCATGACTTTTTTGTAATGTTGGTTTGAAGAGCAAATTTAATCTTTTTTAAACAATTTCATATTTTAAGGCAGAGATTATCTTTTAATATTTATTTAAATCCTATATATTTGATTTTTAAGCTTTTTTGTCAATACATCAAAAAATATTAAAAATAAACTTTAAAATAGTTGTGAGAAGTCTAAAGATATCATAAGTTTGCAACCGCAAAACAGAACACGTTTCTTGAGCTTGGAGGGGTGCCAGAGTGGTAATGGAGCAGTTTGCTAAACTGTCATCGAGTAATCGGTGCCAGGGTTCGAGTCCCTGTCCCTCCGCATTAATTTTTTTGTTTTCGGGGTGTAGCGTAGCTCGGTTATCGCGCCTGCTTTGGGAGCAGGAGGCCGCAGGTTCGAATCCTGCCACCCCGACTTTTTTTCACAATCCATGGAGGCATAGCTCAGCTGGATAGAGCACCTGCCTTCTAAGCAGGCGGTCGAAGGTTCGAATCCTTCTGCCTTCACAAAAACCGATACTCAAGCTAGTATCGGTTTTTTTTTTAATAGTTCTCGAATTTTCTTTATTTAATCTATTTTTATAAAAAATAGCATTTATGACTTCCTGCTTCAAACCATTTGCACTTCTTTGTACCTTTTTGTGTATTGTCTCTTGTAAATCACAAACTATCGTTTCTGATGCTAAAGAAAATAATAGTTCAATAATTAATGATACTTCATTTGTAAATTTGAAGGACTACAGCTTAGATTTTGTATATGACATGAAATATGCAACTACTGATAATTTTTTGAATGCTAAAGTTTATGATTGTGCAGCATGTTTTTTACGACTTAAAACGGTAATTGCTTTAGTAAAAGTCAATAAAAAATTCATGAAAAAAGGACTTAGAATTAAAATTTTTGATTGTTACCGACCTTTAGACATTCAGAAAAAAATGTGGAAAATTGTTTCTAATCCACAATATGTTGCAAATCCAACCAAAGGTTCAATTCACAATAGAGGAGGAGCAGTAGACATTACTTTGGTTGATGTTACAGGGAAAGAGCTAAACATGGGAACTTCTTTCGATTTTTTTGGAATCGAAGCGAGTCATAATTATCCCGATGTATCATTGGAAGTAAAAAAAAATAGAATTCTTATCAAAACACTTATGAAAAGCAATGGTTTCAACTCATTTGATTCAGAGTGGTGGCATTACAATTTAAAGTCAGGATTAAAAGATAAAATATCAAATGCTAAATGGGAGTGTGAATAATACTATTCAATGCATTTTAAGTAATTAATAAAGTAGTTTTCGGGGTAGTATGTTTCATTATTTAACTCTGATTTTAACTCCTTTTTTAGAACATAATCCTCTGTATCTGTCAAGTATTTAATACGCATCAAAGAAATAGGGGAGTTTTTCAAGTCTTCAAAGCTTTCTTTCATGAACATGAAAATTCCAGAATTTATTCTATTATCAAATCCTTTATCGTCTCTAATCATGGTACCACAATTTTCTTGTTCAATATGAAGTAAAGTAATTATTTTACCATTATTTAATTGTAAGATTAATTTAGAATTTTTATCAAAGCAATTGGCTTTCATAAAATCTTTGCTTTTTTGAATGCTTTGAACAGTCAAAGTTGGTAACTCATCTGTCAATGACAACGTACAAAAAATATAACTTGAGCTTCCGCCAAAGTTTTTCTCACTAATCATATAGTCTCTGGTTGCTTTATAAGTTCCAATTGAATCATTTACATTGGCACTGTAATCACATGGTTTCTGTGCTACCAAATTGAAGCTAATGAACAACAAGCATAAGAAAATTATGTATTTCATTTTTATATTATTTTAGTGCAAATTAAAACTATTTTATGATTGTTTTCATCAGTTGTAAAAAAACAATAAGTATTTCCTCCCTCTTTTATTTTCCATTTTTTTCGAATAATTTCGACACTATCTGGAAAATTTCTTGTGGTCAGATTGGCTTGTTTCTTTTCTAAATAAACTTTCATCTCCGATTTACTGTAAGGGATTGCATGTAGAATTTCAAAAGTACGTCCTGGAAATGCAATTATGTCATTAGACGTGTATAAGTGGGAGTGTTTTTGTATTTTATTTAAATTGTAAAATGTTCCAACTTCATCGAATCCACCTGATTTCATGATGGCGCTATTGGGTTCGTATAAATACTTTTGGGGACGACTGTAATTTGGAATTTTAGAATCTTCGTTTAAAATGAAATTAAACATTTCAACATTATTCTTAACTATATTAGCAGTTTTAATTTCTATAGTACCAAAATAATTTTTGTGTACTTCCCATAACAACTCTTTTACTTCATTTTCTAATGCTAGGATATGAATAGTTTTGACGTTTTTTAATTCAGATAAACCCGCTGAAATATCCAGTATAGGTGCAGTCTTTATCAGTATAGAATTTGAGTGAGAGAAATATAAATCAAGATTTTCAGGAACATTAGGCAAGCAATCCTTTAACATAAATACTTTACCTTTGGTTTCATTCCGTCTGGAAGGATCGATATAAATCCAATCCCATTTTTTATTTAAGTCAGATAAAATGACTAAACTATCTCCAGCATAACAGTTGATATTTAATATGCTTAATTGTTTGAAATTGTGTTCAACAATAGCAGAAAGCTCTGAATTGATTTCACAATGAGCTACTTTTTTAACTTTTTGTGCAAAATAATAATCATCTACTCCAAAACCTCCAGTTAAATCGATTAAAGATTCACCTAAAATTAAGGAAGCTTTATAATTAGCTGTTTTTTCAGATGAAGTTTGTTCTATTGAAATTTTATTAGGGAAAATAATATTTTGAGCAAAAAACCAAGTAGGTAACTTCTCTTTTGCCTTTGTTTTAGCTTCTATTTGATTCAAAATGAAGTGCCAATTCATTTCTTGAAAAGGATTTTTTTGTAGGGCTAACTTTGTTATGCTTTTACCAATATTTTCATTGATAAATGCCTGCAATTTGGCATCTAAAATCTTTAAATCCACAATTAGATGTCTTTGGTTAATAACATAATGATTTTATTTTCTGGAAAAAATTCTTTTCCAATCACTTTGATAATAGTGTAAAGAGGAACAGCCACTATCATTCCTAAAATTCCAAAAAGGAAACCTGCAATGAGTATTACCAAGAAAATCTCGAGGGGGTGTGAACTAACACTTTTAGAAAAAATGATGGGTTGTGACGCATTATTATCGATGATTTGAACTATCCAAAAACCAATTAAAACATATATCGTTGTTGGTAAGGTTTCGGTTCTAAAATCACTCCCTAAATTACTCATCATCGTTAAAACAGCAGCTAAAATGGAGGCTATCAATGGTCCTATATAAGGTATGATATTTAGTACTGCGCATAAAAAAGCAATAACAATAGCATTTGGAACACCAAAAAGGAATAATACGATTAAGTATAAAAGAAAAACAATAAATAATTGAAGCAGCAAACCAATAAAATATCTAGAAAGTAGATGGTTGATTTTTTCTAATGAACTTAATATTTGATCTTCATGGCTATCCGGAATTATTTTTTTGAAACCAGTTATGAAAAGTAAACGGTCCTTTAAAAAGAAAAAAGTAATAAACAAAACGGAACCTAACCCAACTCCTAGGCTACTGATAGTATTGATTACTGTATTCAAGAAATTAGGAATGAAATTAAAGTTGATTTTAGACGTAAGATTGGTCTCTTTTAAAACTTGAGAAGAATCTATTTGATGACTCTCTAAATATGCACTGATTTGACTTATTAATTGGATTATATTACTCTCTATTTTTGAAGTATTCAATAGTGATAAATTTTGACCTTGTGATAAAATCAGAGGTACAAACATCATTATAAAACCAGATATTATCAATATAAAAAGTATTATAGTGACGATAGTTGCAAATATATGGTTGAATTTCAATCGCCTTTTAAAAAAGTCTAAAATAGGATTTCCAATTAAGGTGAGTATCAAGGATACAATGAGATAGATGAGTACCGATTGAATTTTGTAAAAGAAGAACAAAATCAAACCTACAATAAGAACGATTAATAATGCTCTGATAATACCATTTGAAATGGTTTTAGGTGTAATCATATTGTTGTTTTAGGTTATAAAGATAAAAAAACTCGCTAACAAGTAGCGAGTTTTATAATCTAAAAAAACAAAAAATTATAACCTGAAACTAGCTCTTGATCCACCAGAAACAAAAACTGCAGCCATTCTTGATTTTTGTCCGTTAGAGAACATGTACATTCCTCTATCATCAGTATAGTCCATATAGTTCATTGTCATTTCTACAGGATTTCCTGAACAAGTACTATAATGTGGGTAAGCTGGAACTCCAGAATTTGCAGCGTTGTGAGTAGGTGTATCAGACACTAAATCACTACCACAAGTTGCATCACCCCATATATGGCGTAAGTTCATCCAGTGTCCTACTTCATGAGTTGCTGTTCTTCCTAAGTTGAATGGATATACAGCAGTACCCGTATTTCCTAAATATTTAGAATCGATTACTACACCATCAGTAGAAGAGGATCCACCAGGAAATTGAGCATAACCTAATATTCCACCACCAATTGTACAAGCCCAAAGATTCATCTTTGTGGTTGGAGATGTTGGAGCAATACCGCCTTGAGAAGCAATTTTCATTGCATCGTTTGTACCCCATGATGTTTTAGTTGTCACTTTTCTGTAAACAGCTTCAAGTACAAAAGAGATTCCTACATTTGCTTTTACACCTGCAAACAAAGTAGGAACTTGATTAAAATCAGAGTTAGCAGCATTAAAATCTTTGTTTAAAACATCAATTTGAGATTGAATTTGTGCTAATGAAATATTTTCAGCAGTTGTTCTGTATAATACATTGACTACAACAGGAATTTGAATTTTCCCATCTACTATACGAGCAGATGCCATAGTTTTTTGTGTGAATGCTTCAATTTCGTTCATTCTTAATGCTAATTTTGGATCAGCTTTCATTTGAGCTAATAACACGTCCTGAGATGCGCAGCCTCTTTGTGCAATTGCATTAGTTTCTGGAGCAGATTCTGTCATTTCATTTTGACAAGAGAAAAGCATTACTAATGCTACAGCAGATAAAAAAATTTTTTTCATAGTAAATAGGTAATAAATTAGTTTTGGTTAATTATTTAACAATTTTATAACTTTTTATTTAAAATACCAATTTTTTAATCGTTTATTTTTTAAATAATTCAGAATACTATTTATACTTTTATTTTGGATTTAAAATTGTAAGAGTAGTAGCCGAAATTTTATGGATAAAATAATAGCAATGGAAAATTCAGTAAAAATAAAATGTTAAAAAGTGGTTTTATTTTCAAGAATACCTTGAAAAATAGAATGATAAAAGGAGGTGATTTATTAAATCACCTCCTTTTATGAAGTTTATAAATTATATTCCGAAACCTGCTCTTGCTCCACCAGAAACGAAGATAGCAGCCATTCTTGATTTTTGACCATTAGAGAACATATACATTCCTCTATCGTCTGTGTAATCCATGTAGTTCATAGTCATTTCTACTGGTGTTCCAGTACAAGTGCTATAATGTGGATAAGCAGGAACACCATAATTTGCAGTATTGTGAGTAGGTGTGTCAGAAACTAAATCACTTCCACAAGTAGCATCACCCCAAATGTGACGTAAGTTCATCCAGTGACCTACTTCATGAGTCATTGTTCTTCCTAAGTTATAAGGAAAAGCTGCAGATCCTGATAATCCGAAATATTGTGAATCGACTACGACACCATCAGTAGTTGTTGATCCTCCAGGAAATTGTGCATAACCTAGTATTCCGCCACCAATAGTACAAGCCCACATGTTAAGTTTTGTAGTAGGAGCAGTAGGATCTATACCTCCTTGTTTAGTTTTTTTCATGGCATCTCTAGTTCCCCACGATGTTTTAGTAGTAGATTTTCTGTTTACTGTTTCTAAAACGAATGTGATTCCTACATTTGCAGCTACTCCAGAGAATTCAGCAGGAGTACTATTGAAATCCGAATTTGTTGCATTGAAATCTGCATTTAATACATCAATTTGAGATTGAATTTGAGCTAATGAAATATTCTCAGCAGCAGTTCTATACAAAACATTCACCACTACAGGAATTTCAACTTTGCCATTTACTAAACGACCATTTAGCATTGCTTTTTGAGTAAAAGCCTCAATTTCATTCATTCTTAATGCTAAAGTTGGATCAGCTTTTAATTGTGCTTGAAGAACTTCTTGTGAAGCACAACCACGTTTTGCAACTGCACTAGCTTCTGGAGCTCCTTCTGTTGTTTCATTTTGACAAGAGAAAAGCATTATTAATGCTACTGCAGATAAAAGAATCTTTTTCATAAATAATTTGTTATAAATTAATAGAATTGGTTAATTATTTCACAATTGTATAACAATTATTTCATATTAAAAATTTTTCTAATAAAAAAAATAAAATAAAAATAGCGAATATTTGATTTTACTGCTTTTGGTTAATTTTAACTATTTATTATTTACAAGTGCTTTCATACAAATAGAAATTACCAATCTAGGTAATGCTCTATTTCATGAATAGAAAAGTAATTTATGATATTTTATGTAAATACATAAAGTAATATCTTAAAAGTGTTGGTATTGTGTAGTTTGTTTTTTACAGTTTAAAACCTAGAATTAGATTTACCAATTTTTATCAGAAGTAATTGGGTTCATCTAAATGAATTTGGTTTAAAATTTGAAAAAAAGAATTATGAGTCGAAAAAGATTAATTAAAACAAATTGATGAATTATAATATTACGCAATCACCACAATAGACTTTTAATTATTAAAAATGTAGTTCAGGATATTAGCGCCCATTTTAAGAGCTTTTTCGCGTACTGCTAATGGATCGTTATTAACTTCAGCATCTTCCCAGCCATCACCTAAATCACATTCATAAGTGTATAACAAAACTAATTTATTAGCTATAAAAATACCAAAAGCCTGTGGTCGTTTTCCGTCGTGTTCATGAATTTTTGGTAATCCACCTGGGAAGGAATATGGTTTTTGAAAAATGGCGTGCGTGGCAGGTATTTCAACTAACTCATTATTTGGAAATATTTTTTTTATTTCTTTTCTAATATATTGATTCATTCCATAATTATCGTCAATATGAAGAAAACCGCCAGCGAGTAAATAATTTTTAAGATTATTACTGTCAGCGTTATTAAAAACTACATTTCCATGCCCAGTCATATGAATGTATGGGTATGAAAATAAATCAGGACTGCTGGGTTCAACAGTTGCTGGTTTTGTTTTTATTCGAGTATTGATATTAGCATTACAATATTTTATCAAATTGGGTAGCGATGTTGGATTTGCATACCAATCACCACCACCACTATATTTAACCAAAGCAATTTCTTGTGAAAATGATGGTGTTGAAAGTAATAGTAGTAGATAAAATAGTTGTCTCATAATGGATTAAATAAATTTTTATTCTTCTTCATTTATAAAAACTACGCTGTGACAAGCTACAATTGCTGCAGTTTCCGTTCTTAATCTGGTTGTGCCTAATGTAACTGCAATAAATTCATTTTCAAGCGCCAAAGTAATTTCTTTTTCTGAAAAATCACCTTCTGGTCCTATTAGCAAGGTTACATCTACATTGGGTTTTACAATTGATTTTAGTGTCTTCTTTTCAGTTTCCTCACAATGTGCAATTAGTTTTAAACCTTTTCTATTCTCTTTAACAAATTCTTTAAAGGTAATGGCATGATTTAATTTAGGTAAATACAATTCATTAGATTGCTTCATAGCAGCTAATAAAATCTTATCAAATCGCTCGTTATTAATTACTTTTCGCTCTGAATGGTCACAAATAATAGGTGTTATTTCGTGTACGCCTATTTCTGTGGCTTTCTCGAGAAACCATTCAAAACGATCATTCATTTTCGTTGGTGCTACTGCTAAATGCAAATGAAATTTGGAAGCAGCAGCTTTTTCGAAAGAAAGAATTTTTACAGTACACTTGCTATCGGACGCTAATGTAATTTCAGTTTTAAATAAAAAACCAAGTCCGTTAGTTACATGTAAAATATCGGTATCTTTTTTTCGAAGTACTTTAATAATATGTTTGCTTTCTTCTTTATCAAAAACAAATGTTGTTGTAGTTTCCGTAATATTCGGATTGTAAAATAATTGCATAATTTATATTTGTATTCTAGCTTTAGAAACAACTGAGGAAGTTTCAAATTGTTGTGATAAAAATTTTTGATAACCCACAATCCCTATCATAGCAGCATTATCGGTTGTGTATTCAAATTTTGGAATAAAGGTTTTCCAACCGTATATTTTTTCTGTTTCTTTTAGGGTGTTTCGAATTCCAGAATTTGCCGAAACTCCTCCGCCAATAGCGATTTGCGTAATACCTGTTTCTTGGACTGCTAACTTTAATTTATCCATTAAAATTTCAATAATGGTATGTTGAATTGATGCGCAAATATCATTTAAGTTTTCAGCAACGAAATTTGGATTTTCTATTTTTTTCTTTTGAATAAAATAGAGAATGGCCGTTTTTAAACCGGAAAAGCTAAAATTCAATCCTGGAACTTTTGGTTTTGTAAAAGCAAAAGCTTTAGGATTTCCTAATTGGGCATATTTGTCAATCAAAGGACCACCTGGATATGGAAGACCTAAAATTTTAGCACTTTTATCAAAAGCTTCGCCCACTGCATCATCTGTTGTTTCACCAATTATAGTCATATCAAAAAAATGATCGACTTTTAAAATTTGAGTATGTCCACCACTTATGGTCAATGCCAAAAATGGGAAGGTTGGTTTTTCATAACCATCCTCATCAATAAAATGAGCTAAAACATGCCCTTGCATGTGATTTACAGCAATTAATGGGATTTGTAAAGACAATGCAATAGATTTTGCAAATGAACTTCCTACTAACAATGAACCCATGAGTCCAGGACCTTGCGTGAAGGCAATTGCTGATAACTGTTCTTTTTGTATATTTGCTTTTCGCAGTGCGGCATCGATTACAGGAACAATATTTTGTTGGTGTGCACGTGACGCAAGCTCAGGAACAACGCCACCATATTGATTGTGTATTAGTTGATTGGCTACAACATTTGACAATACTTTATCGTTTTGTAAAATAGCTGCAGCAGTATCATCACAAGAACTTTCGATTGCAAGAATAAAAACCTCGGAATTTTGCATAAAAAGGCATAAATTTTGAATTACATTTGACAAGCCGATTCAAAAAATCGATTTGTAGCATTCAAAATTAAAGAATTTTTATTAGAAGTGTTACGGTTTCCACGGGCAAGTTGAAATTTTATAGAATTAAATAGTTTAAAGGTATCAAAAAATTTAGAAAAATAGTATTTCGTTCTTTGCTTGGACTTATCCTACTTTTGTTGGTACTCGGTATTGCGTTGAGCATGCCGTCAGTTCAAACAAAAATTGCTCGATACTTCACCAATAGTATAAATGAGGATTTTGGGACTAAAATTTCTATAGATGAAGTTGCTATTTCAATTTTTGGAGGTGTAAAATTTAAGAAAGTGTTAATTCTAGACCATCACAAAGACACTTTGATTTATTCCAATAGGATTTCTACAACTATTTTAGAAGGAAAAAAAATGCTAGATGGAGATTTGATCTTTGATGATTTAAATTTACATGGTTTATTTTTTAATTTTAAAACTTATAAAAATGAAAAGAAATCCAATCTTAATGTCTTTTTTGCAGCTTTTGAAAAAGGGAAAAAATCAAAAAAGAAATTTTTACTTAAAATAAATAAGGCTCAAATTTTTGATGGACGTTTTGTTTTAACTGATGAAAATAGAGAAAATCCCAAGGATTTAGATTTTACCAAACTGAATGCGTCCTTGACAGACTTTCAAATATATGGACCGGAGGTAAAGACCATGATTGATAAAATGTCATTTTTGGATTTCCGAGGTTTGTATGTCAAGAATTTAAATTCAAAATTCACGTACTCAAGAGAGAATATCAAATTAGAAAAGCTAGATCTATTGACCAAAGAATCTACGTTTAAAGGAACGGTAGTTTTAAAATATAAAATTGAAGATTTTTCTAGTTTTACAGATAAAGTTTTATTTGATATTAAATTAAATGCCGCTTCGATCGCGTCTAATGATATTCGTTATTTTTATAAGGAAATTGGAAAAAATCAACATTTTTATGCAAAAGCTCATATAATAGGGACTCTTAATGATTTGCGATTTAAAAAATTAGAGTTGGTAGATGATCGCAAAACCCAAATTAATGGCGATCTTAATTTCAAGAATTTATTTGCTAAAAAAGGGCAAAAATTTTCTATGTATGCAAATTTTAATAAGTTGACATCTAGTTATGATGACTTAATTGTGATACTTCCCAACATTTTAGGAACTAAATTGCCAACTTCTTTAAAAAAATTAGGCAGGTTTACTGCTTCGGGAATTGCCAACGTGTCTACTACTGCGGTTGAAGCTGATTTTTACATGGTTACAGCACTTGGTGTTGTTACGAGTAATCTGAAAATTCAGAACATTGATGTTATTGATAAGGCTTCCTACATTGGGAATGTAATTTTAGAAAATTTTGACATTGGAACTTTATTTGAACAGAAAGAACTTGGTACCGTGAGTTTGAATATTGATGTTGACGGCAAGGGTTTTAAACGGGAGTTTCTTAATACTGCCATCATTGGCGATATTAGTCAAATAGAATACAAAAATTATAATTACACTAACATTGTTGTAAATGGAAAACTTAAAAGTCCTAATTATAATGGACAAATTGCTATAAATGACCCAAATTTGACAATGACTTTTGATGGTTTATTGGATTTGAGCAAAAAAGACAGCCGTTATGATTTTCATATAAATGTTGAGAATGCCGACTTAAATAAATTGAAATTGGTAAAAGATCCTATTTCTTTTTTTAAGGGTGATGTTGTCGTACAAGCCTCTGGCAATAACATAGAAAATTTTCAAGGAAATGTGTACATCAACAAAACATCCTATCAAAACAGCAAGGGAATTTATGACTTTGATGATTTTACAATAGTATCCAGTTTTGATTCCAATAGAATTAGAACCATTACTGTAAATTCTCCGGATATTGTAGAAGGAGAAATAGTTGGTAAATATGAATTCAATCAATTAGAAAACTTAGTAAAAAATTCTTTGGGAAGCTTGTACACAAATTTCAAGCCTAGCGCCGTAAAAAAAGGACAGTTTCTTAAATTCAATTTCTCTATTTATAATAAAATCATCGAAATATTTTATCCTGACATTGTTATAGGTTCTAATACAATTGTGAAAGGGAATATAAGTTCTGATAATCAAGAATTTAAGCTTAACTTCAATTCTCCTCAAATTATTGCAGCTAATACTACATTTGATAATATCAGAGTATCGGTAGATAATAAAAATCCTCTTTATAATGCATTTATTGAGTTAGATAGTATCAAAACTAAATATTATAAAATTCGAGATTTTAGTGTTATAAATGTCACAATGAAAGACACTTTGTTTTTTCGTTCGGAGTTTAAAGGTGGGTCAAAAGGAGAGGATTACTACAATCTGAATTTATACCATACCATCAATAAGGGCAATAATAATGTAGTAGGAATCAGCAAATCAGAAGTCAAATTCAAGGATTATCTTTGGTTTTTAAATGAAAATGATGCACCAAATAATCAAATTGTGTTTGATAAATCATTCAAAACTTTTGATATCGACAATATAATCATGTCGCATGAAAATCAGTCAATTTCTTTAATGGGAACTTTTGACGGACCAAATAAAAAGGATTTAAAACTAAGTTTTAAAGATGTAGATCTCAACCAGATAACGCCTCTAAACAAAAAGTTAGTAACCAAAGGAAACATTAATGGCGAGGTCAATTTCAAGCAAAACAATGCAGTTTATCAGCCTACGGCTTCTATAGTTATAGATAATTTAAATGTAAACAAAACAGATTTAGGAACTTTGAATTTTGATATTGAAGGTGATGAAAGTCTTAGAAAATTTGTAATAAATTCTAATTTAGAAAATAAAAATGTAGAATCGTTTAATGCAAATGGAAGTTTCGAAATAATCAACAAGGAAACTATTTTAGATTTAAAATTAAAATTCGAAAAGTTTAATATTGCAACTCTTAATTCCCTTGGTGGAGAAGTTTTATCAAACATAAGAGGTTCTATATCAGGTAATGCTAGTATTGAAGGCAATCTAAAAAAACCAAATATCAATGGACGTTTGTTTTTGAATGATGCCGGTTTGACGGTTCCGTATTTAAATGTTGATTACGCATTAAGCGATAATACTATTATTGATTTGACCGATGAAAAATTCTTGTTTAGGAACAATACACTAACCGATACTAAATACGGAACCATAGGGCAATTGAATGGAAATATTGAACATAATAATTTTGCCGATTGGAAACTAGATTTAGCAATAAATTCTAAAAGGCTTTTGGCTTTAGATACACAGGACAGTGAAGATGCAGCGTATTACGGTACTGCTATTATTGATGGAATGGCGACCATTAAAGGAAAAACGAATTCTTTATTTATAAAAGTAGATGCAAAATCTGAAAAAGGAACAGCCATAAAAATACCCATTAACAATGCTGAAAGTGTAAGTGATAATGTTTTTCTGCATTTTGTGACAGCCCAAGAAAAATACAATTTAAAAAATGGTATTACTGAAAGCGCCAGAAATTACAATGGTCTAGAACTTGAATTTGATTTTGATATAACTCCAGATGCCGAAGTTGAAGTAATTTTAGATCGAAATACGGGTCATGGAATGAGAGGAAAGGGATTTGGATCTTTATTATTTAAAATTAATACTTTAGGAAAGTTCAATATGTGGGGAGATTTCCAGGCCTATGAAGGAACGTATAATTTTAAATATGGAGGACTTATTGATAAAAAATTTGCTGTTAGAAAAGGAGGCTCAATAACATGGGAAGGTAATCCTATGAGAGCACAATTGAACTTAGAAGCCGTATATAAAACTACGGCAAATCCGGCGGTTTTACTGGATAATTCTTCATTCAATGCAAAAGTTCCAGTAGAAGTAATTATTGGTATTCGGGGCGATTTAACAAGTCCAGAACCCGATTTTAATATTGAATTTCCAACAGTAAGTAATGTTTTGAAATCTGAAATTCAATATAAATTAAATGACAAGGATGTACGACAAACTCAGGCGTTGTACTTATTATCATCTGGTGGGTTTTTAAGTCCAGAAGGAGTGAGTCAATCTGATTTTTCAGGAAGTTTGTTTGAAACGGCCTCAAGTATATTGGGCGGTATCATACAATCTGACGATGAAAAATTTAAAGTTGGATTGAATTTCATTGGTGCTGACAGACGAATAGGGAAGGAAACTGATGGTAGATTTGTTGCAACAATTTCGTCAAAAATAAATGAAAGAATAACCATTAATGGAAAATTAGGTGTTCCTTTTGGAGGGATTAATGAATCTGCGATTGTGGGAGATATAGAAGTTTTGTATCGAGTGAATGAAGATGGAACACTTAATTTACGTCTTTTTAATAAAGAAAATGATATCAATTATATCGGACAAGGAATTGGGTATACACAAGGTTTAGGAGTTTCTTACGAGGTCGATTTTGATACTTTTAAAGAGTTCGTAAATAAAATTTTTAAAAATCTAAAAATAGATAGAGCGCCAGTTCCCGTTGCTGAAGATCAAGATTCAGATATGTCTCCAGATTATATAAATTTTTCTACACCAACAAAATCTAACAAAAAGAAGGTCAAAAAAAATCAAGAGGGTTTACTTCCCAAAGAAAACGAATAGAAATCGTTAAAATATAAAAAGTTTAAAAAAATGATATCCCTTTATCATTTTGACCTCCATTTAGATTAAGTAATAGAAATGCTATTTCTTCATTAAATTAGAATTATTTCTAGCTGTTTTTTTTATTTTACATTTAGAAGCATATACTTATCATTTGGTATCTATTTCTTTAAAAAACAAACTAATTGTTAATTATCAAATAAAAATCCATTATTTTTAAGTTTTGATATTAAAAAAACAGTTTTATTTTGTTTTTTTAAAAACTTATTAACGAAAACGTTTGAATTCTGAGTTCTTTGCTAATTTATTAAAAACACGGCTTTAAAAGTGCTAGATGTTTGCTAATTTTACTTTTTAATACTTAAATAATGCCAAAAACAATAAAAAAAGTTGGTGTTCTGACTTCGGGTGGCGACTCCCCAGGAATGAATGCTGCTATTCGCTCGGTTGTTCGTACATGTGCGTATCACAATATAGAATGTATAGGAATTTATAGAGGGTATCAAGGAATGATTGAAGGAGACTTCAAAGAAATGGGACCCCGAAGCGTAAACAACATTGTAAATAAAGGAGGAACGATTCTTAAATCGGCTCGATCTTTAGAGTTCAAAACGTCTGAAGGAAGAAAAAAAGCATACGAAAACCTCACCAAAGCTGGTATTGATGCATTAGTAGTTATTGGGGGAGACGGAACTTTTACAGGTGGCTTGTTATTCAATTCCGAGTTCAATTTTCCAGTAATGGGAATTCCTGGAACAATAGATAATGACATTTTTGGGACTAGTCACACCCTCGGCTATGATACGGCTTTAAATACTGTTGTAGAGGTAATTGATAAAATTAGAGATACAGCAAGTTCTCATAACCGATTGTTCTTTGTGGAAGTAATGGGTAGGGATGCGGGTCATATTGCCTTGAATGCAGGCATTGGTGCAGGAGCAGAGGAAATATTAATTCCTGAGGAAGATTTAGGATTAGATCGCCTCTTAGAATCGCTACAAAAAAGTAAAGCATCAGGTAAATCATCCAGTATAGTGGTTATTGCAGAAGGCGATAAAATAGGCAAAAACGTATTTGAGTTGAAAGATTACGTTGAAGCCAATTTGCCAGAGTATGATGTTAGAGTTTCGGTTTTAGGACACATGCAGCGCGGTGGCTCTCCATCTTGTTTTGATCGCGTTTTAGCCAGTAGATTAGGTGTAAAAGCTGTAGAGTCATTGCTAGAAGGAAAATCAAGTTACATGGTTGGGTTGCAAAATGATAAAGTAGCATTGACGCCATTAGAACAAGCAATTAAAGGTAAAACCATGATTGATAGAGAATTATTAAGAGTTTCAGACATTATGTCTACATAAATGGTTAAAGTTTATTGTGAGGAAATTAGGCTTTAGGTTGAGTTAATATAAATAAACAAAAAAATTAAAGTAAATGTCAAAAGTAAAATTAGGAATAAACGGATTTGGAAGAATTGGAAGAATTGTTTTCAGAGAATCTTTCAATAGAGATAATGTAGAGGTTGTAGCGATCAATGATTTACTAGATGTGGATCACTTAGCTTACTTATTAAAATATGATTCTGTTCACGGACGTTTTAATGGAACTGTTGAAGTTGTAGAAGGTAAACTTTTTGTAAACGGTAAAAATATTCGCATTACTGCTGAGAGAAATCCTGCAGATTTAAAGTGGAATGAAGTTGATGTTGATATAGTTGCTGAGTGTACAGGTTTTTTTACAACTATCGAGACTGCAAGTGAACACATTAAGGGCGGTGCTAAAAAAGTAATTATTTCTGCGCCATCTGCCGATGCTCCAATGTTTGTGATGGGGGTTAATCATGAAAAAGCCGTGGCAACAGATAGGGTAGTTTCTAATGCATCTTGTACTACAAATTGCTTGGCTCCACTAGCTAAAGTAATCAATGATAACTTTGGAATTGTAGAGGCATTAATGACTACAGTTCACGCAACAACTTCTACACAGATGACCGCAGATGGTCCGTCTAGAAAAGATTGGAGAGGTGGGCGTGCTGCATCAGTAAACATTATTCCTTCTTCAACAGGTGCTGCAAAAGCAGTAGGTAAAGTAATACCAGAACTTGAAGGAAAATTAACCGGAATGTCAATGCGTGTTCCTACCACAGATGTTTCTGTAGTGGATTTAACTGTAAAAGTTGCAAAAGAAACTTCTTATGCAGAGATTATGGCTGTTTTAAAATTAGCTTCAGAAACTACGATGAAAGGAGTTTTAGGATATACCGAAGATTTAGTAGTGTCTCAGGATTTTGTTTCTGATTCAAGAACTTCGATTATTGATGCTAATGCAGGAATTGGATTGAATTCTACTTTCTTTAAAATTATATCATGGTACGATAATGAGTACGGATATTCCAGTAAATTAATTGATTTGTCCGTACACATAGCAGGTTTAAAATAATTATTTAAATTTACATAATTCCGTTATCTTAATTAGTGACGGAATTTTGTTTTTTGTTCCCTTTTCAAAAATAGAGTTTTGCATTTTGAAAAGTACACTTAAAAACCAAAAATAAAACCAAAAGAAATGAGATTAATAGTTGATAGTGGTTCTACCAAAGCCGATTGGATTGCGATAGATGAAGATGGAAAAGTATTGTTTACAACACAAACTCTTGGGTTAAATCCAGAAGTTTTGGAAAATGATGAAATTATTGATCGACTCAATGATCGCTTTGATATTTTACAAAATAAAAAAAATACAACTCATTTGTTTTTTTATGGCGCTGGTTGTGGGACAGATAAAATGAAGATGTCACTTTCACAAATATTTCAAAACTATTTCCCAAATGCTATTATTTCTGTGGAAGAAGATACTTATGCAGCGGTTTATGCCACTACACCAAAAGGACAACAAGCTATAGTAAGTATTTTAGGAACAGGTTCAAATTGTAGTTATTTTGATGGAAAAGAGTTGCATCAAAAAGTACAATCACTGGGTTATATCGTTATGGATGACTGTAGTGGTAATGTTTTTGGAAAAGAATTAATTAGAAAGTATTATTTCAATAAAATGCCAAAAGAATTAGCGGCTCAGTTCGAAAAAGAAT
>JAYTBZ010000151.1:0-3950 GCA_043736705.1 Flavobacterium sp.
ACGATACAAGACAACTACGGAATGGGTGTTTTCCAAATTCCGTTTCAAGACAAAAAAGGTTTTGGTCACGAAGGAGGAATCGATGAATTTAGATCCGTACTATATTATTTCCCAACGGATAAAGTGGCTGTAGCGCTAACCTCAAACGGAAAAAACTACGATAACAATGACATTATAGTAGCCGCTTTGAGCAGTTATTTTAACAAACCATTCGTGATTCCTACTTTTACAACCCTTAATATTACCCGCGAAAACCTCGATCCCTTTTTAGGCGAATACTCGGCTGCTGGATTTCCCTTAAAAATTAATATCACAAAGGACAACGCCACACTTTTTGCGCAAGCGACTGGACAGTCAGCATTTCCGCTAGAAGCAATTACGAAAAATACATTTCAATTTTTAGCGGCAGGAATAACAATAGAATTCAATGCCAATGAAAAGCAATTGATTATAAAACAAGGTGGTAGCGAAACAATACTACATAAAAACTAGAAAGTAACATGGAAAAAATGCGCCCAAACGGCCAAAGAGCAAAAATTGCAATGATGCTCATATGGACGGTACTCACTATTGAAATAATTTCAATTCTTTCTGATTACTTGCAGTATGATTTGTTACAAACTGTGGCCAATGGTGGCCAAATTTCTAATGAAACTGCCGCTGGCAATGACTTACGCCAAAAAATTATAGCCATTATTTATTTGGTTACCTATATTATTTCTGGGGTTACCTTTATACGATGGTTTCGCAGAGCGTATTTTAACCTTCACCTAAAAGCAGAAACGCTATCCTTCACCGAAGGCTGGGCTTCTGGTTGCTGGTTTGTTCCTTTTATTTCGTTGTACAGACCTCAACAAATAATGAAAGAATTGTATGTAGAAACTCAAAATTTACTAACTACAAAACAAGAGAATAGTACGGTAAATCTAAATACCCAATTCATTGGTTGGTGGTGGGCTTTATGGTTGATCGCTTCTTTTTTAGGTCAATTTGTATTTCGATATTCTCAGAAAGCAGAGTCGCTGGAAGAGTTAACGACATCTACAATTGCCAGTATCATTGCTTCAATAATTGGTATTCCGCTAGCCCTGATCACTGTCAAAATTATAAAAGACTATGCCGAAATTGAAGCACTATTTTGTAACTTGGATGTTGAAATAGAGCAAGAACAAATCATTTTAGACACTGATTTTCAGTCAATAGTAAATTAGTCATGCACTAGGAAACAGTACAAATACATCACACTATGATTCCCAAAAACCTAATGGAAACTACAGAACTTGTATTTGATATCTGTGGGTTTCAACTTAGCAATCTCAAATTAGAAAAAGAAAGTCTTGCTTACAGTGCCTGTCAATTTGAGCTTGATGGAACTGCGGTACTTTTTAGACTGGCAAAAATAACACCAACCAAAATTGGACAGTTTGTGACTTTTTGGAAAAGAAATAACAAAGGTACTATTGCCCCATACGAGGTAGCTGATGCAATTGATTTTTTTATTATTAATACCAAAAGCAAGAACGAATTTGGTCAATTCATTTTCCCACGATTAGTTCTAGCCGAACAAGGAATCATAAGTACTCATCTAAAGGAAGGAAAACGAGGTATGCGTGTATATCCTCCTTGGGACTTACCCTCAAGCAAACAAGCACAAAAAACACAACAATGGCAGTTGCCTTACTTTTTAGAAATTCCGATAAAGCAACCTTTAGATTTAGAAAAAGCAAAAAATCTCTACCATTTAAAACAACACTAAATCTATTAATTAAAAAACAATGGAAATAGCCACAATACTTAAAGAAAAAAAGGGAACTATACTTGATGTGCGTTCCTATGAAGAATTTATAGGAGGTCATGTTGCTGGATCATTTAGCATTCCGCTTCAAGAAATTCAGCATCGAATGCAAGAAATTCACGAACTCGAAAAACCTTTTATATTGTGTTGCGCCTCAGGAAACAGAAGCGAACAAGCACAAGTATTCCTTACCGCACACGGAATTGAATGTTATAATGGCGGTTCTTGGTTGAATGTAAATTACCTTCAAGCACAAGCTGAATAATGTGTCTTTATAACTAATTGTACCTATAGCAACTTAAATTCTTAATCGCACTTTACTTTTTCTTAAATAAAATATGCCCCAAATAGTGTCTCACTTTTTGGGGCATATTTAAACATGCTTACATTCATTTGAATTAATTAAGTAAACCCATAGCAAATATAAGAAAAAGCTATAGTAAGAGCATGTTATTCACTCAAAGTGGGATAATCTGTGTATCCTTTTACCGTATCGGTGTAAAAAGTATTTTGGTCTGGAGTGTTCAAAGGAGCATCTGTTTCAAAACGTGCCACTAAATCAGGGTTAGCAATAAAGGGAACTCCATACGCAACCAAGTCAGCATACCCGTCCTCAATAACTTTGATACCTGTTTCTTTATTAAAACTTTTATTAATAATTAAAGTTCCTTTGTAGAATGGTCTAAAATGCTTAGCCACTTCAGTTACTGCAAAAGGCACTTCAGATACATTTGTGAAAGGCTCCGTTAAATGAATGTATGCTAATCCGTAATCATTCAGTCTATTAATAATGTATTCGTGGGTAGGGATTGTCTGCTCGTCTAGCATCATTCCTTGCGCATTGTGCAGTGAAGGATTTAATCTGACACCAACCTTAGCATAATCAATAATACCATCAAAAGAATCTAAAATATCAAACAAGATACGGGCTTTGTTCTCTATTGATCCACCATAAGCATCAGATCGATGGTTGGAATACCCATTAAAAAATTGATGCAATAAATAACCATTGGCCGCATGTAATTCGACTCCATCAAAACCTGCTGTAATAGCATTTTCAGCACCGTTTTTAAAATCTAAGACCGTTTGCTTAATGTCTTCAATAGTCATTTCTTTAGGAAGAACGGTATCTACAAAACCATCGTTTGTGTACGCTTTTGCAAATGGATTCAATGCGGAAGGAGCGTGTGGTAATTCGCCATCATGCAAATCAGGATGAGACAAGCGGCCCGTGTGCCACAATTGGGCAAAAATAGTTCCGCCTTTATCATGAACGGCTTTGGTTACTAATTTCCAACCTTCGGTCTGTTCATCGCTATAAATTCCTGGGACATTAATAAAACCCACTGCTTTTGTACTTACAAAAGTACCTTCGGTTACAATTAAACCAGCAGTAGCTCTTTGTTCGTAATATTGCGCCGTTAATGCCGTAGGAACATTTCCTTTATTGTTAGAACGGCTACGCGTCATAGGTGCCATTACCATACGGTTCTTTAAACTACGATTCCCCAGATTATAGGATTTAAATAAAATTGATTTACTCATTTCTTTTTTGTTAAGCGTTAATTGTACTTGAAAATATAACATTGATTTTTAAACCAATAGTGGTAAAAAAAGTAACAAGAGTTGCCAAAGCTTGAACATCATTTCCTTTTAAACAAAAAGTTGCCACTGCATCTGCTTTCTCCTCAAAGCAACTTATAACTTTAGAAAAAGGAAATAGATCTTCAAAATACGAATTCTTATTTTTTCTATCCGTTATGCTTTCTAGAATAAGGACTATTTTGCCCGTAGACACCTTCCTGATTTGCTGTATTAGTGATTCATTTGCAAAAGCATTATCAGAAACCACAATAATATCAGCTTCCCAACTCGCATTTGTTGGACAAAACATCGGTTCAACTTGTGCATTGGGGTTTTCTAAAAGTAGTTGTTCATAAATTTTTGAAAGCAACTTTTGATCCGTATCAAAAAGCAGAACAGCATGCTCTCGGGCAAAATGTGTTGCTAAAAGAATTACGTTGTTATTGGAGACATCTAGTATCGCAACTGTTTTTCTATTGGTCATTGCCTTTATTTTACAGTACAAAAATAAAATAATGAGACCAAGATAGTATTGATGTAGCTCAAGAAATAGCATTGATTTACATCAAGG
>JAYTBZ010000152.1:0-3944 GCA_043736705.1 Flavobacterium sp.
ATCCCTGTTGGTAACAATTCCTTTCAATATTTGGTTTTCATCTACGATTGGAATACCTCCAATACCAAATTCCTTCATTGCATTTTTAGCATCTGCAACAGTTGAAGTCAATGGCAAAGTAACGGGATCAATGATCATTCCTGACTCTGCACGTTTTACTTTACGAACTTTAGCAGCTTGTTGTTCAATAGTCATGTTTTTATGCAAAACACCTATTCCGCCCTCTTGAGCCATAGCAATAGCCATTGCACTTTCTGTTACTGTATCCATAGCAGCAGATACGATAGGAACGTTTAGCGTAATATTTCGAGAAAATTTAGATTTAATACTCACTTCGCGTGGAAGTACATTAGAGTAATTTGGGACTAATAAAACGTCATCGTAAGTTAATCCTTCGCCGATAATCTTGGTGTTGTGTGCGATCATTGCAATTGTAGTTGGAGTTTAATTGCGTGCAAATATAGACAATTTTATGCAAAAAAACGAACATAACAAGCAATAAAGTATAAGTCACATCTGGAGCTATTCTTGCAAATCCTTTATTATCAAATTAATACCAAGCTTTTAGCAATTAACTCTGCGGAACTTCATGCGATACTACAGCGATATGGTTTCAATTGTACAGAAAGATACAAAGGTTTTCCGTACGAAATTTGTAAAAAAATTTGAAGAATTTTAGAACGAAACAGAACCCATGAAAATAAACCGCTATTTTTTCTTATCCTTAAAAATCACATTCAGTCCCAATTGAAAGGATAAACTATTGGCTTTGCTGACATCCCTATATTCCAAAAGATTGTCGGCTAGAACATAAAAATTAACAGGTCCGATCATACTCGAAATCCCCAAACCAATATTTTTGTAAGAATAAGAATCCAAGGTATAAGTGGCTTTAGCATGTAATCCTTTGAGAATTTTTCTTCGATAGTAGGTCGTAAATGCTAGTAAAGGCGTTTTAGGTGTGGACATAACAAATAATTGTGCTCCTAAAGCACTTTTATATTTATTTTCATCATCAGAATTAGAACAATAACAATCCTCAGCTACTTCTTCTTCAAAGGAGTATTGGATCGAACTATTAAACTTGGCTGGACGCCAAGTAGTGTATTTAGTATATAAAGTATCCAAAGGAATAGCATCTTTAAACTCCTCAAAAACATCCCCGACAGAGCCGCCAGAACTGAAACTAGGAGTCACTCCTTCGTATTTGTAGCTTCCTTTCAACGTCAAACTTTCTACGTCTTTGCTATGTTTTATAAAACCAAAATCAATTATACTTGCTGTAATCTGTATGTTTTTTTTGGGATAATATGTAAAACCAGCATCTAAACCCAACCCTAAATTACCACCTAACAAAGCTCTTTTGGTAATATCTTTGACTACATTAGGCTCATAATTTTCATCATTGTACTGGGTAATTCCAGAAGTATTGAGTTCCAAATTAGAAAAAATTTGCTGTTCGTAGACACCTTGATTGGATGGTACAGTATAAATGTAGCCCGAATTATTAACAGAACTAACATTATAAATACTAGAATAAATTTTTCCTCTTACACCCAAAATCAATTTATCGCTCACATTTTTATGAAATCCCAAATGAAATACAGATAGCATTTCAGCTTTAACATTAATATCTGCTAAACTAAAAACTTTACCCAAATAATCTCTATTACCATCTAATATTAAAATTGCTGGATCCTTTGGGATATAACTCAAGAAATCAAATTCCTGATACATTCCAAATGAAACATACGAGTCACCTTGCTGATTAGCTAACTTAAAGCCTCCGCTGAATAGTTCTATTTGTTCGTTGACCGAAATATTGTCTTTACTTGTGGAAGAAAATATCACATTACGCAATTTTACATTAATATCTACGCCATCATTTGCCAGTAAGTCATAAGCAGAAAACCCACTTGAACCAACATTTGCAGAAATGCCAGACAATAAAGGAACCCCAAAATACCAATTGTACTTCACATCAGCACCTGGATTCGTCATTAAAGTCTGTGGAATTGCAGTGAAATTATAAAGCAATTGTTTATTTTGTGAATAGCTCATAACCGTTAGCATTAACACAAAAAAGAAGATAATTTTTCTCATTGTATCACAAAATAAGCAGTTATACCGGAACGCAATTTTAAACTACCTGGACTATTTTCATTCAATAGTGGTCCAGACATCATTTGTAATATGAAAGCAATTTTTGTAGTTCTTTTTAATAAATCAAGTTGAGCATTTTCGAATATTTCAGTTTTGGTTACTTTATTTTCTACACCAGAGTAAGCAGGTACAATAAAGTTTGTAGTATGAAGCTGTTGATTATTGTTATCCAAAAATATTAAATCAATTGTATAACCTCTATTGATCGTATTATTTACTTCAAAAAAAAGATCCACTTTTCTTAATTTATCGGTAAAAAATTTTTCAGTGAATATATCTGTAGTTGATACTTCAAAAAAAACAGGCTGTTCTATTCCGCCAGTTACAAATTGATTGGCGGGAACATCAAAATAAGCTAAATTCGATACTAGCACTGGTTCTAATTTCACATTATTCACTTGATCATAATCTAAATCGCTCGAACATGAAAACGAAAATAAGAGAAAAAAAATTGAACCTAAGATGCTGTAAATGGGCTGTTTTTTATCCATAAAAAATATATTAAAAGAGAATTAGTGGTTCTTTATAGTTAACGTTTTAATCCTAAACATATTATTTTCAAGTTGAATAGCGCATTAATTAGTACACAATAATTTTAATGAAATTCCCCAAACAATTTAGAAGCCTCATTATAAGCACTTTCAAAGCTCATCGGACTCATATTCGTCTTTTCTTTTTGTGCAGTAAAATACGATAATAACTTCTCTGTGGGCATATTCCCTGTTAAATGATCTGTCGCCATCGGACAACCGCCAAAACCTTGAACAGCACCATCAAATCGACGACAACCCGCTTTATATGCTGCATCAATTTTTTCAAACCACTTGTCTGGTGTGGTATGCAGGTGCGCACCAAATTCTATTTCTGGGTACTTCGGAATCAAATTTGAATACAAATAGGAGATTACTTCTGGTGTTGAACTTCCAACAGTATCCGAAAGTGATAAAATTTTAACTCCCATCGAAGCTAATTTCTCTGTCCATTCGCCTACGATCTCTGTACTCCACAAATCGCCATAAGGATTGCCGAACCCCATTGAAAGATAGGCAACAACTTCTTTATTTGTCGTATCGGCTATTTCTAAAATTTCTTGCAAAGTTAGCAACGACTCTGCAATTGTTTTATGAGTATTTCGCATTTGAAAATTTTCAGATATCGAAAATGGAAAACCTAAATATTGTATTTCAGCATGTTTTGAAGCTAAAGTGGCTCCTTGTGTATTTGCAATAACGGCTAATAATTTACTTGTTGTTTGTGATAAATCGAGCTGTGCTAAAACTTCTGCAGTATCTTGCATCTGCGGAATTGCTTTGGGTGAAACAAAACTTCCAAAATCGATAGAGTCAAAACCTACACGCAATAGAGATTGTATATATGCTACTTTTCTTGCTGTAGGAATAAAAGGCTTTATACCTTGCATGGCATCTCGTGGACATTCGATAATTTTTATTGCTTCCATAGAAGCCCAAAGATAGGTAAAATCAGATTTCACGAAATCGTTTTTTACTAATTTTTCAAATCCAACTGATATTCCACTTTTCGAGAATAAATACTGTTATTCCATATTTATGGAATAAATTAAATTATTCCACTTTTATGGAATAAATAAGGTGAAAATTGTTTTCTGATTCCTTTTTTAATTACATTTGAAATATGATAGGCATAATTACAGGAGATATCGTCAATTCTAGGAAACTGTCATCCGAAATATGGATGGATGGTTTGAAGGAATTATTGAATGTTTTTGGAGAAAACCCAACCGAATGGGAGATTTACAGAGG
>JAYTBZ010000153.1:0-3941 GCA_043736705.1 Flavobacterium sp.
ATGTGTATTTTCTTCGTGAGAATAGGCAAAACAACCCATTCGGTCAAATTTCATTTCTTGAACAAAATCTTTCAAGATATTGAAATCTTCCTGAGTTTCCCCAGGATATCCTACTATTAAAGTAGTTCGAATAGCCATGCCAGGAACAGCTGCACGAAATTCTTTAAGTAATTTTGTTGTTTTTGCTTGAGTAGTTCCTCGTCGCATGGATTTTAAAATAGAATCTGAAATGTGTTGCAACGGAATATCTAAATAATTACATATTTTAGGCTCGCGCTTCATGATTTCTAACACATCCATTGGAAAACCAGTAGGAAAGGCGTAATGCAAACGAATCCATTCAATTCCTTCTACTTTTACGAGTGCTTCTAATAATTCTCCAAGCGCTCTCTTTTTGTATATATCTAATCCGTAGTAGGTTAAATCTTGGGCAATTAAAATTAATTCTTTCACTCCGTTTTTAGCCAAGCCTTCCGATTCTTTTACCAATTTTTCAATGGTTTGCGAAACGTTTTTACCTCGCATCAATGGAATTGCACAAAAACTACAAGGTCTATCACATCCTTCAGAAATTTTTAAGTAAGCATAATTTTTAGGCGTAGTCGTTAAACGCTCACCTAATAATTCGTGCTTGTAATCAGCGCCTAAAGCTTTCAATAATTGAGGCAATTCTGTTGTTCCAAAAAACTGATCTACATTAGGTATTTCTTTTTCTAAATCAGGGCGGTATCGTTCAGACAAGCATCCAGTAACAAATACTTTATCAACTAATCCTCTTTCTTTTTTATCAGCATATTCCAAAATCATATTTACTGATTCTGCTTTTGCATTGTCAATAAATCCACAAGTATTTATAACGATAATATTTCCCTCTTCAGCTTCTGGTGCTTCGTGTGTAACGTCTTTTCCGCTGGCGCGAAGTTGACCCATTAGTACTTCACTGTCATATACATTTTTTGAACACCCTAGGGTGATCACGTTGATTTTGTTCTTTTTTAAAGACTTCGTTCTCATAGCGGTAGCATCCC
This sequence comes from Flavobacterium sp., assembly GCA_043736705.1. Classification (GTDB taxonomy): domain Bacteria; phylum Bacteroidota; class Bacteroidia; order Flavobacteriales; family Flavobacteriaceae; genus Flavobacterium. Next base: position 1,029 of record JAYTBZ010000153.1, read on the forward strand.
TATAAATTGGGAATTTTGCAAAATTACAATTTTTATTTTTAGGACCATAAATCTTTATCTTTTTTATAGCGCTATTCCTGTTTCTAAGGTTCTGTGACCTTGCAATCTTTCAAAAAAAACAGAAGGTTTTTTTTCGACGCATCCGGAGGGTAATCTTTAAAAAAAAATCCGTTTCATTTAAACGAAACGGATCACTGTTTTAATTCATTATGCGTTTACAATTCAAATAGTAACGTTAATGAAACCGTGTTGTTTATTGCATCAATGCTGGCACCATCTGTAAACCCTTGACTAAAAAATCCTTGCTGTGAATTTCTTTTGGCATACGAATACGCTAAATCTACTTTGGTTGAGCCAAAATTATAACCTAATCCTGCTGAATATCCAGTTAAGTCTCCTATCGTTGTTTTATTTTTATAAGGACTTTGCTCGTATCGATATCCGCCACGTAAGCTTAACGCATCTATTTTATATTCTGCACCAATTCGTAATTCTCCTGTAGTGTCCAAAACAGAATTCATATTGTTGTTTATTGCGCTAAAATAGGAATCGTTTTCGGGTTTAAATTTGGTATTGCGGTAATCTTTTATTGCGTAATCTACGCTTATGAGTCCTGATTTCCCCAAAACGTAAGCAAAACTTCCAGTCAGTTTGCTTGGTGTTTGCAATTTGTACGGTTCATAAACATTGATTACTTGTGGGTCTACCACATCAGGATCAAGTTCTCCACTTGTGTTGGCACTTACTGCAACAAGACTTTGTGATAGTTCATCTGTCAAGGTGTACCAAGTTGAGGATTCGTAAGCTAATCCTAGCCGTACTTCATTCGTTAACTTTGCAATAGCTCCCAATTGGAATGAAAAACCAGTTCCATAGGTGTTTAAATCATTATCAAACTGTATTCTTGAAACTGTGAAATCATTAGTAAGTGGTGCATTATTGTCTTCATAAAATCGAGAAGATCGAATGTAATCCGTAAAATGAGAATTTAAGTTGATCCCTAAATATATTTTATCTTTATAGGAAGTAGCTGCATTGAATGATAATTTTCCGTTATATCCAGTGCTAGTCACACTATTTTCTTGATAATAATCGGCTCCAGCAGGCACATTAGATGTAAAAGCAGAATTAGGATCATTTTCATCAACGGGATTGATAATAAATCCTTGATAACCCAAAAAAGCTTGTTGTGCATCAAAACCATTCAATCTTGGAAATTTTGAGTTAGGTAAATTGCGACCTAAAAATGAATATAAATCACCAATTGATTCGCCTGGCTCTCGATTTACAAATTGTTGTGGTACCGGTGCACCATTGTTACTGAAATTAGCATAGTTCAAAAAATATTGATCTATAGAATTGTTAGGGTTGGTTCCAGCAGAAAATTGGTTGTTATCAAAATTATTAGCGTTTTCGTAGTTGATTCCAAATGAAACTTTTTTCCAATTACTGTTATAGTTATTATTGTTGAAAACAAAAACTGCTCCTGCTTGATTTAAATCAGATGAGTTAGTCGCGTCTTTCGTTGTCGTTCCAAAGTAGTTAGCGTTATTTTTTACGTTATAATTACTCAACGTCAAACCCATTTGGTTATTAGAAAATACCGCAGAACCTGCTGGATTAACATTTAAAGCGGAAAGGTCACCGCCCAGCGCACCAAAAGCGCCACCCATAGCCCTAAATCGAGCTGTACCAGTTAAATTGTCCTGTGCGTAACGCATGGCATCTGAGATGTCTTGTGATCTGGCATTGCTTATGGATAGCCCTAAAGCAAGTAGAAATATATATTTTTTCATTTTTAATTCGTAGGTTTTAATTAAATATTAAGTGGAAAGTTAACATTGGTTTTTTATCCTCTTCCACCTCTTCCGCCACCTCCAGATGATCTTCCGCCACCACCATAATTACCAGAGCTGCTTGATCCGCTATTGGAACTAGGACTATAGGATCTAGAATTGTTGTCGTTTCGGGTATTCGGGGTGTAGGATCTCTCAGACCTATTACTCTCGTTTCGTGTGGTGTTATAGCTTCCTCTTCTGGTAGGATTGGTATTAGAGTTATTTTGTGATTGACCTTGATTTCTAGAGAAATTTGGACTCGTTCTGTTCATTCGAGTAGCTGAACCTCTACCAAAATCAGTAGTGTTACCTCTGTAATCTGAATTTACAGATCTTCTATTTACGGATGTATTTTGTCCTCTAGTATAAGAAGATGCATTTCGACTTCTATTCTCAGAATTAGAGTAGGCAGAGCCTCTTCTTCCGGAGTTGTAGGCATAGTTTCTGTTGTAGTAATTATTTGAATACCCCCAGTTGTTCCATCCCCAATTGTTCCCGTACCAGTTAGTATACCCCCAATTGTTCCATCCAAAACCAATATTCATTCCCCAGCCATAACCACCATTCCAGCCCCAATTATTTCCATACCAATTGTTTCCGTACCAATTGTTGAAGCCATAGCCATAACCACCATTCCATCCCCAATTGTTACCGTACCAATTATTCATGCCCCAATTGTTGTCATAAACATTGATACTTACGCTTTGAGGATTGCTTCCCCAGCCAGGATAATTATTGTTTTCTTGTAAAGAGTCGTTTGCTACGCTGTAATTGCTATAATTGTCAACATCTGTAAAAATTTCTACTGATTGATTGTTATTCTTTAAAGACCCAAAATAGTCTTTATATTGACTTTTAGGAGTACTTTGTGTTTCTTGTTCAACGGCTTTTCTTGGAGTACTACCATATATTCCGTCAGAATCATAGTAAGAGCTGTTTTGGTAAGAACCACAGGATGTAAACAGAATGCTCAAAAGACCAATAAAGTAATAGCCTATTGGGTTTCGTAAGGGAAGAGTACTAGTTTTCATATATATGGAGTTTTTATTGTTGCACATTACAAAAATACTTAGTT
>JAYTBZ010000154.1:0-3939 GCA_043736705.1 Flavobacterium sp.
GAAATACCCAAATAAGAAGCAATATAATGTTGGGCAACGCGCTGAGAAAGTGTGGGATAATGGTCGAGAAATTCTAAGTATTTCTCAGTGGCAGTTTTAGAAATAGTATTAAATAAACGCTCTTGAGTAACCGCAAGACTGCGTTGCATGAGGATTCGGAAAGCACGTTCAAATTTTGGTGCTCTAACGAATAATTCTTCTTTAGTTTCTGGGCTAAACATAAAAAACTCACAATCTTCTAATGTTTCAATGTAAACCCTACTTGGTTTTTCTTCATAAATACTAAAAGAAATATCACTCACCCAAGCATTTTCGATGGCAAATTGCAGAATAACTTCAAAACCATTGGCATCAATATAATATTTCCGGACACAACCTTTAATTACAAATGCTTCAAAATTGCACATTTGACCTTCATGAACTAAAATTGTTTTTTTTGAAACCGTACGATATTCCAATAAAGAATTGAAAATTTCTAATTCTTTTTCTTCAAACGTGACATAGCGACTGATGTTGGTATTAATTTGTGAATACAAGATAATAAGATTTAGAAACTAAAGATAGAAAAAAGGAGAATGAAGTACGACTAATAAACAAATTTAATTAGCAATATTTCCTCAAAAAATAAAATCCACTCCCAATTAAATTCCTATTTTTGTGCCGATAAAAACATAACAAATAAAGTATGCTCATTATAGGAATTGCAGGTGGTACAGGAAGCGGAAAAACAACTGTTGTACATCAAATTATGAATGAATTACCACAAACAGAAGTAGGCATTATTTCGCAAGACTCCTATTACAAAGAAAATCATGGACTTTCATTTGACGAAAGAGCATTAATTAATTTTGATCATCCGCGCGCCATTGATTTTGAATTATTGGTAAAACATTTGAAAGAATTAAAAGAAGGCAACAACATCCACCAGCCCGTTTATTCCTTTGTAACGCATAATAGAACAGACGATACCGTTTTTACACATCCCCGAAAAGTGATGATTGTAGAAGGAATTTTAATTCTTGCAAATCCAGAATTAAGAGAATTATTTGATGTAAAAATATACGTACATGCCGACTCTGACGAACGATTAATCCGTCGTATGAGACGGGATATAGCTGAACGTGGCCGCGACATGCATGAGGTGATCAACCGGTATCAAAATACACTCAAACCCATGCACGAACAGTTTATTGAACCGACCAAAGCTTTTGCTGATATCATTATACCTAACGACAAATACAACACCGTAGCCATAGATGTGGTTCGAGCAGTAATAAACCAAAAAATTTTATAAATTAGTTGTAATTTTAAAGCAAACAATTATTAGGAGCTATTTCCCGCTTTCCGTTGCAATCTTTTAGTAGTTGAATCTTCCTTCGTCAGTATCACCTACTAAAAGGATTTCCACTGTAATCGGGGCTAAAAAAAATAAAAATGACAAATCCTCACAAAGACAAACCTTGGTTTAAATTTCTAAGCAACAAATATGTCTGGGTTTTGTTATTTTTCATCACTTGGATGCTTTTTCTAGACAATTATTCGTATTTCGGTCACCGAGTTTTAGACAAACAAATCAACGAATTAGAGGACAACGCAAATTATTACAAGGAAGAAATAAAAAAAGACCAAAAGAACATCAAACAATTAAAGAATCCCGAACAAATAGAAAAATACGCCCGAGAGAAATATTATATGAAAAAAGATAGTGAAGAGATCTATATCATCGAATTTGAAGGCGACACGATTGAAAAAAAATAAAATTCCATCTAAAACCCCTCGCTAAGGGAATGAAATGTGAAATTTATAGTAATTATTAAAAACATAACACCAAGTTTCGGCTCCCAATCCTTTTGCGAGGGCTGGGGTGAGGAAAATAACAACCAAAATGGCTACAAACCTTTTCGATGATTTCAGTCCCATTTCCTACAAACAATGGAAACAAAAAATCCAATTTGAACTTAAAGGAGCGGATTATAATGAAACGGTAGTTTGGAATTCTCCAGAGGACATTCAAGTAAAGCCTTTTTATCATAAAGATGAGCTGGCCAAATCTTTTCCTATTGCTACAAAAGCAACTGAGTTCAGTATTTGTCAAAATATATTTGTTTTTGATATTGAAAAATCAATAGAACGAGCTCAAGATTCCTTGAGTCGTGGTGCTGACAGCCTTCGTTTTACAGTAGAAAATGAATCGATTGATGTGACCAATCTATTAGAAAAATTACCGTTAGAAAAAGTTACCGTTTATTTTAATCTGGGATTTATTTCAATCGATTTCGTTAAAAAAATAGATGCATTTGCCAAGAAAAACAACACCACTATTTTCTGTAATCTAGATCCTATTGGCCAATTAGCCAAAGAAGGGAACTGGTTCACAACCTCAGAAAAAAGTAATTTTGACACCTTAAATATACTTACTCAAACCATTTCTACGGTATCTTTATTGAGTATTAATAGTGCCTTGTACCAGAATGCAGGAGCAACTATAGTGCAGCAAATTGCTTATAGTTTAAGTCACGCGAATGAGTATTTTAATAGAGTTGAGCAGATCAATAAACCCATCGTTTTTGAAGTGGCCGTTGGGACCAATTACTTTTTTGAAATAGCAAAACTCCGAGCTTTGCGATTACTTTTTACAACAATCGCAAAGGAATACAACCACAATATAGACTGCAACATCATCGTTTCGCCTACAAAACGAAATAAAACAATATACGATTATAACGTAAACATGTTACGCACCACTACCGAATGTATGAGTGCTATCATTGGCGGTGCAGATGCTATTGCCAATTTACCTTATGATGCATTGTATCACAAAGACAATGAATTTGGTGACCGAATTGCCCGAAACCAATTGTTGATTCTCAAAAATGAAAGTTATTTTGACAAGGTGAATAATCCAGCTGACGGCAGTTATTACATTGAGACACTTACGAATCAATTAGCTGAGAAAGCATTAACGCTATTCAAAGATATCGAGGCAAATGGTGGTTTCCTAAAACAACTTAATGACGGGATCATCAAAAGGAAAATTCAGGAAAGTGCTGATGCAAGTCAAGAATTATTTGATTCTGGGAAAGAAATTCTATTAGGCACAAACAAACATCCTAACAAACAGGATAAAATGAAACATGATTTAGAATTGTTTCCTTTTGTAAAAGTGAAACCAAGAAAAACCTTGATTACACCAATAATCGAAAAACGTCTTGCAGAGAAAATAGAACAAGAGCGATTGAGTTTTGAATAATCAACTTGACTCTGTTATTTAATTTAACACCACTGGAAAAGAGTATATTTACTTTACTAAAACATAAATTAATGGAAGCCATCAGACAAATCGTTAAGGTGAAAAACCACAAAATAAGTATAACACTGCCAGATGATTTTACTGCTGATGAAGTTGAAGTAATTATTCTTCCAAAGTCGAATAATGTAGAAATCCCTCAATGGCAAATGGACCAAGTTAGAGAAAGAACTGAGAAATATCTTAAGAATCCTTCTTCAGCGCAAGATATTGATGATTTTCTAAAAGCTATTGATGGTAAGTTATAAAATTGTAATTGTTGAGGAAGCGAAACTTGATTTCATAACAGCTTTGGACTGGTACAAAAGCATTCAACCTAAATTGGGTGATACGTTTTCCAATTCTTTCAAGGAAAGTTTAAAAATAATTAAGTCAAATCCGCTTCTTTTTCAAATAAGATATGACAACACCAGAATGGCTTTAATTGAAAATTTTCCATATTTAATTCATTTCAACAGCTATGAGAACACAATTGTCATCAAAGCTATTTTTCATACTTCACGAAATACTGAAATATGGATTGAAAGGAATTAAAATTTCAAAAATATAATCTTTGTACTAAACAAATGAAAAGAAAAGATTTACAACATATAAAATTAGAAAGTACACTGCTGAAAGTGGAGCATGAACAT
>JAYTBZ010000155.1:0-3937 GCA_043736705.1 Flavobacterium sp.
TATAAAAACTAATTGCAACCTATAAGTTATAACTACAATTACATTAACGATTTAATAGATTACAAGATGATTGAAAAACAATATATAGAACCCAATGAAGGTTTTTCGCAAGCTGTTGTTGTAAGAACTGGAACTTACAAAACAATATATATTTCGGGGCAAATTGGGGACGGAGAAAACCTAGAAGCACAAACCATCGCTTGCTTTAATAATATAGAAAAACAGCTTTCTAATTGTAATGCCACTTTTAAAGATGTGGTAAAAATGAATACGTACATCGTAAATTTTAATCCGGAAATCGATTTGCCTATTTTTAGAAAAATAAGAACCAAATTTCTTGGAGATTGTGATTTCCCAGCAAGCACCTTAGTAGGCGCAACCGTACTGGGAAATAAAAATTGGCTAATTGAGATTGAAGCAATAGCTATTATAGCTTAAAACAAGTTCTTAAATTACTCTAGAAAAATTAAAACAATTTGCCTTATTAACAAATTGTTGAATTTAGCTTTTATTTTTTGCCTCAATCCATTTCGACATGTACTTGGTGCTTTTTAGTGTGTGATGTTGCAATAAGCTGCCCATAAAGTTATTCAACCGATGTTGCTGCAAATTTGATTGTAGATTGTCAATTTGCAATTTAAACTCGGTTTCAAACAATGTAATTAGATACCGTTGCTCGACAATAGCGAGTCCATTTTTTTGAGCCTGAAGCCACACTGCTTTATCCTGATATAATTGCACAGCCAGATCAGCGAAAATATCGGGATCATCTGCAACAAATCCACTCCAGGGTAAAAAGCCTTGCATCGACTCAGCACCAATACCTGTAGTAACGCTTGGTGTTCCGCATTGCATGGCTTCCAACAATTTCCCTTTTATTCCAGCACCAAAGCGCAAAGGCGCCAGAACAACTCGGGATTTTTTGACAACTTCCTGTGCATCAATGGCACGGCCCTGTATCAAGAAACCTTCTTTTGCATTATGTAACTGCAACACTTTTTGGGATGGATACGCACCATAAATAGTAAACACGGCAGTTGGAATTTGTTTTTTAATCAAGGGCCAAATGGTTTCTCTAAGATATTGCACCGCATTCCAATTGGGTTCATGAAGAAAATTACCAACAAAAATGAAGTCCAGTCGTTCTTCAAACGAAGGTAACTTACCCAAATCAGGAATAGCTTCCGAGTCTACTAAAAGTGGCAAATAATGCAATAAGGAATTGTCTAGTTTGAAAATTTTAGTTAGCAATTCGATTTCATATTCGGAGATCATTAATGACAAATCGCAGCGCAAAATACTAGCAATTTCTCTTTTTGCAACCTCTTCATGCAACAAATCCACAGTTTTAAATTCACGCTTTTCTTTAAACGCTTTTTGTCTTGCCAGTCGCAAACAGTGTAAATCTTCGGTGTCTAAAATTCGGACTGCAGTTGGACAATTTTCGGCAACGCGCCAACCAAATTGTTCTTCCATCATAAACCGATCAAATAAGATTATTGAAGGCTGAAGTTGTTTTACAAACGCATCAAAACTAGAACAATTTAAAGCAATTGTTTCTTTCTTGACCTTATACAAACTTAAATCGACCATGAAATCACTGTCTTGTGCGGGAGAAGCAAATGTGATTGTAAATCCTTGTTTTTGAAATAATGAAATCAATTGCATCATCCTGCCACCCGCAGCGGAAGAGTTGGGCTCAGGCCAAACAAAGCCAATAATTAATACTGATTTCACTTTTGTGGGTGTTGAAAATTAGGATTGCAAAGTACTTATTTAAAATGGAATTGTTACTGTTACGAATTATAAATGCTACTGAAAAAAGCAGTTGTACTTTACATTAGTTTGCGTGAAGGATAGCAGTGAAAAGCCCGCAATTGCAATGCAGCGCAGCGAAAATGCAATGAGGACTTGCAACGAATAGCCTGACAGCAAAAAATGGCTGTATAAAAAGTTGCTTTTGCCATTTTTTTGGTGACACGCCCCACTTATTTTGATAGTATATTTTTTAAACCATTTTAAGGAAGAAAACACTAATTTTATACTCAGATAAATTCCATTAAAATGTTAGGATTAAAATTAGCTACCGATCCAAGATGGGTCAATATTGTGGAGTCAAATATTGAAGAAATATTGACCGACCACGCCTGGTGTGAACAAAAAGCAGCTTCGAATGCCATAAGTTTGATCACACAAAACTCGGAAAAAGAGGAATTAGTGACCGAATTGATGGTAATTGCAAGAGAGGAATTAGAGCATCTGCAAATGGTTCACGACTTGATAAAAAGCAAAGGACTTGCCTTAGGACGGGAACGGAAAGATCATTATGTAAATGAATTATTTAAATTCATGAAAAAAGACGGAAGTAGAAACGACGCTTTATGTGAACGCTTGCTGTTTTCAGCGATGATTGAAGCGAGAAGTTGTGAACGTTTTAAAGTGTTATCTGAAAATATTACGGATGAAACTTTAGCGAAATTTTATCGTGATTTGATGATTAGTGAAGCGGGACATTATACCACTTTTTTAGGTTTTGCACACAAATATGCAGATAACGTAGATGTGGATAAACGCTGGAAAGAGTGGATTGATTATGAAACCTCGATTATTACAAATTATGGCAAACAGGAATCCATACACGGATAATTAATACTAACATAGTGACTAGTTCTAATAATCGCAACATATTATTAGAAAAAAATCAATTATAAAACATTAAAACTTTTTCGTGACTGTTTTGTTTTTTAAGTTTTATTATTAATTTACTTTATTCGTCCAATTCATTAGGAGTTAGCATATAGTTTGATAAATGAGGTCTTTTTTGATTATAAATCCCTGCAATTTCCATTACTATTTGTTTTATAACAAGCAAGTTTTTATTGTATTTAATAGGATAAAATTCTTGTTTTAAAATACCATTTATTTTTTCTTCTGTTGCATTTTCTTAAGAATCATCATTTTCAATTATACTGATTTTTATGCTGTTTTCAGCAAGCTCATATATATAATAACTAGAACAATATTGTAAACCTCAATCGGAGTGATAATTAATTTATGGTTTTCTTTCAGGTTTTTTAAAGCTAACCCAAATGCATTTAAAGGTCCTAGCGCGGTTAAATTATCTAAAAGCTAAATTAATCTTTTTTAAATCTGAATCAGTAATTTATCGCTTTTGTTATAAGTAATATCACTAACCCGGAGCTTTTCTGGTTTGGTGACATCGATATTTTTATTTAAATTGGAATATTTCTTAATGCAATGTTTTGAATTTGTTGTTTTTAAAATGCTTCTTTTAGATATTGTGAGTAAATGCTGCACTCTCGAAAAAAAGGAATAAAATATCTCTTCCTATCTTAATGTTCAACTCATCCAATTTATCTTTCAATAAAGAATTAAATTCTTCGTTTACCTATCGCAAGTATTACACAATATATTCGTATTATAATGTCTCAAAGTATTAAATATACGTAATGTCTTTGTAATCTATCAGTTTTATTTTTAAAATAGGCATATCTACTTATCCCAAAAAATAAATACATATCCTTTATTCCTCGGATTTTATACTTATAATTGTTTGGATAAATACTTTTTTCGGATAGCTGTTTTCAATAACTGGCGGAAATGCATATAGTAAAATTCAAGACATGAACTTTTCTTTTTTATTTAACAGGTAGTCCTTTAAAAGCTCGGATATAATTGCGATGACTCCGCTTTAAGCTTTGTAAGGATTGTGATTCCATAAACTAAGTTGTTGGAGTAACAACCAATTTCAGAACGGGATACTGTAATAAAAAAAGCCCATCACAAAGTGAAGGGCTTAATAAATACTGAAATGAATCCAGTACAAAGAAAGGCGACGACATACTCTCCCACATAACTGCAGTACCATCTGCGCAGGCGGGCTTAACTACTCTGTTCGGGATGGGAAGAGGTGAGC
>JAYTBZ010000156.1:0-3937 GCA_043736705.1 Flavobacterium sp.
TTTTGCAAAAGTAGTGCATCAAAAGGGATTTGGCAAAAAACAATTCACAAAAGATTAATAATCAAAATACCAATTAAAAATATCAGCTCGTATCCCCAAAGTAAACCAATTAGTACTTTCAGTAAAAGTAGTAGCCGTGTTTTTTGACGGATCAAAACTTCTATAAATATAACTTCCAAAAAGCTTTAAGTTTGTGGCCGGATTCACTAAATAACCTCCCTGAAAATCGACAATAAAAACAGCCGTTTTATTTCCCTGCCCCACTTTTACATTGCTATCAAAAGCTCTTTTTTCATCGTAATCTTTATAAATATTTCCTCCGTAGTTCAAATCATCTTCGGGAGTGTCAAAATCGAATCCTCGTGTACCCGCAGTAACTTTTGCATCAGCAAAAAGCCGCCCTTTATGGTAGCGAGCGATCGCAATAAACTCCTTGAAGTTTCCGCCCCATTGGTGTCCAATACTTTGATTATTGTGCGCATAATTCGTAATTGCCATGCTGTGCGAATATACATAAGGACGCACATGATTGTATTCTAGTTGCAACAGTAAATTATCTACTTTAAAAGCATTGTAATACTTAACACCCAATTGATAACCATACTTATTTTTCCAACTATTATTTCGCTCTTTGATGTCTCCCAAAGAAAACTCATCTAAAATAAACTGTCCATAAAAATTGATTTGATTACTCCATTTGTACTTAAATGTCAATCCTAAAATAGCATTACCGCTTCGAGCAGAAGAGGCAAATTCAACAGCGCGATAAAATATAATTGGATTTACAAAATTCACATCGAAACCTCGATCGTTTGAATTGGTCCAAACTACTGATTCGAACAAACCAAGATTGAATTTATTAGAAATATTCCAACTCAAATAATGATTTGCCATGAATTTCGTAGCATAGGTTCGCTCAAGCGTGACTTCAGGACGAACATCTTTGAGCCACATATAGGTATTTGTGTATTTTATTTTCCAAAAAGTAGTATTCAATTTAAAATAAGGATACGGACTTGCACCATCACTTTCGAGCAAAGATCGATACCCATCTCCGATGAAATTTCTGCCGTAACCCAACTGCAAATCAATGAATTTGCTTGGAGTAAAAGTTAAATTAGCTTCTGCCAAAGGGAAATCATACGCGTCTGTTTTAAAATCTTTTGCAATTCCAATTCCTGGAATAATAGCTGGATTGCCTCCCGCTGGCTTTATTGATTCGGCATATCTATTAAAATATCCCGCAAATCGACCTTGACTTTCAAAAACTGTGGTCGAAAAATTGATTTGTTTCCCCAGTCCACCTCTAAAATTAATTCCTCTTGTATTTACAAAAGTATATGAAGATTCACTTTTTGAATCTTTTCCAACCTGTAAATCAAGTATAGGATTTAATGTAAACCAGTAACCTTCGCCTTGAATTTCAACAGTGCTTTCATTCCATAATTTTCTTGCCCACCAGCCAGAGGCCTTCTTTTTTAGCTGTTCATTAACAGCTTTTAGGTCATAATATTTCGAAACCTCAGCATACGTATATGGTTTTGAAGCGGTATGATTATTACTCCCAACTTGATTCAAAGAACTATCAAATTGCGCATAATAGCTATGTGAAAAAGGCACATTCAAATGACTTTCAAATTCTGGATTATTGTACTTATTATAAACTATACTGTCTAATTCGGTAAGCATTGGCTTTGTATTCGAAATGATATCGGCTTTCGCCAAAGCTTCTGACTCTCTTTCCGCCCTACTCTTTAATGGTATGGCTATAATTAGGGTAAACTTAGAATAGACTGGATTTCCATTGTAGGTTGCAGGTTCTATTTTTGGAAAAATCGCAAAAACTCTTTTTGTTTCTTTGATTAGGAGTTCCTCATTTGCATCCACATAAACGACTTTAAAAGTACCCGTAGCATCTACCTCAAAAAGTACTTTAACATTGCCTTTAAAATTATTCTGTTTTAAAGATTCTGGAACTTGAAAATTTGAAAAAACAAAGTCTTGAACTTGATCATAAAAACATTTTTCTAACCCTTTAGACTGCAAACCCAAACATTCCGTAAATACAGGAAAACGCTCTGCTGTGTTACTCGATTGTCCTACAATAGTATTTGCATCTTGAGAAAAAGCAAAAAAGGAAAAAGAAAACAAAAATAAAGTGAAAAAGACTTTTATCATATTTATACTTTTGGTGAATTTAATATTCATTTTGCAAATTTTGTCCGTTTACTATATTCTTTGCTCCCGAAGTTCCTATTCGCTTTACTCCCAACTGAATCATCGCAACGACCTCGTCATAGGTTTTTACACCTCCAGCGGCTTTAATAGGAAGTGGTGAAGCATTCTCTAGCATCATTTTTATTGCAGGTATAGTAGCACCATTTGGAAGATTGTTCTCCGTTATATAAAATCCCGTAGAAGACTTTACAAAAACAGCAGAAAAAAGCTCTTGTTCAAAATTAGAAATAATCACGTTTTTTATCAAACTTGACAACTGAATAATTTCCATATCCGTGAGTGCAGCTACTTCAATAATCCACTTTACTACCTTATTTTTGTTTAAACCTAACTGTGTACATTTTAAAATTTCATCTTTAACAACAGAAAGTTCACCTCGCTTAAAAGCTGCATAATTACATACAAAATCTAAATCATCAGCACCTTCATCGATTGCTTGTTGCGCCTCCTTAAGTTTATCATCAATAGAAGATGTCCCTTCTGGGAAATCGATAACGGTTCCTACAAGCACCATTGAATTCGCCTCAGCAATCATCTTTTTTGCCAATGAAACCATGTTTGGACGAATCATAATCAACTTAAAATTTTCCTCAATTGCTTCTTTGACAAACGCTTCGACTACCAGAGTATTCTCATTTTCACTGAGTCCAGCTTGTTCAGCCGTTTTCAAATAGGTAGAATCTAAATATTGCTTGATATTCATGTCCTTTAGTTTTCTAATTTTTAGCTAATTATGACACACAAAAATACATTTAATATAAACATAAGAGCATTTAAAAATTTTACTATTTATACGTTATCAACACATCCTATGTTTTTTAATTCTTTTCATAGAAAATCAATCTCACTTAAAAAAAAACCTTAGAACTAGATGTAAAATAAAAAATCCCACTAAAGTGGGATTTTTTATGAAATTGATTTTTATTTAAATCTTGTTTTTAAATTCAATAAAAAAGCAACTGCTATTCCTAAAATGGCGCCAGATACATTTGCTATAACATCAAATACATCAGCATGCCTAGTGGTCGTACATAAATCTTGAGCTATTTCTATACTTATTCCAAAAATAAATGAGAAAATAAATGCTACTAATAATGACTTCAAAGTGTTTATCGAATTTGTATGTTTTTGAAAAAAAGAAAAACAAAGAATCGTTAAAACAAAATGAAAAAAGACATGCACTACTTTATCCAAGTTAGAAACAGTACCTAAAGGAACGGTATCGATTTGGATTAAACAAAAAAATGCAATTAATCCAGCCCACAACAAAGTAGCCACAAAATAAAGCTGTTTATGCACCAATAAGTTCTTTGTATGCCTCACTAGACAATAAACCATCTACTTCTGCCATATTTGAAATTTTTATCTTGATCATCCATCCCGCTCCATAAGGATCAGAATTTACACTTTCTGGAGAACTTTCAAGTGCATCATTAAACGCAATAATTTCTCCTGACAATGGCTGGAATAAATCAGAAACCGTTTTAACCGCTTCAACTGTACCAAAAACCGCATCTTTGTCTAAGCTCTGATCTAAAGTTTCAACTTCAACATAAACAATATCTCCTAATTCTTTTTGTGCAAAATCAGTGATTCCTACCGTTGCAGTATCGCCATCAATATTAACCCATTCGTGATCTTTAGTGTATTTTAAATTTACTGGTATGTTCATAAAAATTGTAATTGATAATTAATTATT
>JAYTBZ010000157.1:0-3933 GCA_043736705.1 Flavobacterium sp.
AAACACTAGCTGTTTCAATGTTGTTGGCAATTGAATTTTGTTTGTTTCTACGAAAACGGTATCAAATAAATCGATGATTCCTGCTTGGTGATTTGTTTTTTCATTTTCGGCAAGCAACAACGCTTTAGCACCATTAACAAAACCGGCATACGAATGGTAAATGGCATCTGACCATTTTGATTCCTCATACGCTTCTTGTGCATACGTTAATTTGTCTTTTGCTTCTAAAAGTAAAGTCGCTACTAAATCAATCACAACTCCAGCACATTCTCCTACACCAACTGCTTTTACGTAATTATCAGCATTGCCCCAATCTACAAAATCAGCTTCGGTAAGATTAGTTAAATCCGCCAAAGGTTTTAAAAATTCGTAAAAATATTTCTCGCCTTTGTGATCGTAATAATCCAAAAATGATTGTCCGTTTGCGTTTGCTTCAAAGTCGTTCAAAATTAATCGCAAAGCATCTGGTCCTCTACGACTTGGAATCTTGATTACTTTATCAGAAAATCTTCCAGATCCATTTCCTAAATTTCCACCGCCTAATAAAACTTGTAATGCTGGTGCGACCAATTTTCCTGAATTGATAGACATTCCTTGAAAACCAATTTCGGCCATATTGTGTTGGCCACACGCATTCATACAACCACTAATTTTAATGGTGATTTCAAGATTGTTAGTGTACTGCGGATATTCAGTGGCTAATACTCTTTCCAGTTCTACTGCAATACCCGTGCTACTGGCGATGCCGAGATTACAGGTGTCGGTTCCCGGACAAGCTGTGATATCAGAAATACTGTTGTAGCCTAAGTTTACAAAATCTAATTTGGCCAATTCTTGGTAGAAAAAAGGTAAATTTTCTTCCTTTATATGTCGAATCAAAATGTCTTGTCTTAACGTAAACCGTAATTCATTCGCCGCATAATTCTTTACCAAGTTGGCTAATGCTCTCGCTTTATCAGTATAAAAGTCACCTAAAAGTACTTTGATTCCTACTGCAAAATAGCCTTCTTGTTTTTGAGCAATAACATTTGACTTTTTCCAAGCTTCGAAAGCAGCAGTATCTTCAATAACTACTTTTGGAACTTCTAATAAAGTAGCTGGAATTTTACCATCAAAAGCTGTTGTGTCGATTTCTACCGTCTGGTAAGACAAGGCTTTTTTCTCTTCATCTACCAATCGCAAAAACTCATCTCTTCCTAAATCTTTAATTAAGAATTTCATACGTGCTTTTAACCGTTTTGCTCTTTCGCCATAGCGGTCAAATATTCTTAAAACACCTTCCGTTGTTGGGATAATTTGATTGGCAGGAATAAATTCTGA
The DNA here is from genome assembly GCA_043736705.1 of Flavobacterium sp. Classification (GTDB taxonomy): domain Bacteria; phylum Bacteroidota; class Bacteroidia; order Flavobacteriales; family Flavobacteriaceae; genus Flavobacterium. The sequence goes on from JAYTBZ010000157.1 coordinate 1,321, forward strand.
CAGCAATTCGGCGTGACTTGGCTGTGAGCCTAATCCTCCACCTAACATTACTTTGAAACCTCTTTCGCCATTTACAATTTTTGGAATGAATCCCAAATCATGTAAATAACTCAAAGCGGTATCTTTATCTGAGGACGAAAATGACATCTTAATTTTACGCCCCATTTCCTGACACACTGGATTTCTTAAGAAAAACTGAAACATGGCGTGCGCGTAAGGCGACACATCAAAAGGTTCTTCAACATCAATTCCCGCTATTTCACTCGCCGTAATATTACGAACGGTGTTTCCACAAGCTTCACGAAGTGTCACATCATCTTTCTCTAACTCAGCCCAAAGCTGTGGCGTTCTGTCTAAACTTACATAGTGAATTTGAATATCCTGACGCGTGGTAATGTGCAAACGTCCAGTGGAATATTCATCAGAAACTTTTGTAATACGCGTTAGTTGCTCGCTTGTTACTTTGCCAAAAGGCAATTTTATACGAATCATTTGTACGCCTTCTTGACGCTGACCGTAAACACCACGCGCTAATCGCAAGCTGCGAAAACGCTCATCATCAATTTTTCCGTCGCGGAATAAAGCAATTTTTCTCTCTAAATCGATAATGTCCTTTTGAACAATCGGATCTTCTATTTCGGTTCTAAAACTTTCCATACATTATTGTTTTTCCCCTCCCCAACCCTCCCCGAAAGGGAGGGAGCCGAAACTGGAAATATTAAATTATAATTTAATCGATTCTATTTTCTATTCTGACACTCTTCCCTTCGGGGAGTCCCGAAGCTTCGGAATGGGTCGGAATTCTTATTTTATAAATCCAACTCCCGCTGTGGTATTAGTTGCAACGTCTATTAAAATAAAAGCACCGTTTGATTTGTTGTCATTATAAGCATCAAAATACAAGGCTTTGCTCAATTTAATATACACTTCGCCTATTTCATTAATGCTTAATTGGGTCGCTGGCGTTACCCCTGAATAATCAGTAGCGATTACGTTTTTCACACTATCAATCTTAGCTAAAACTCTATTGGTATTGTGTTGGACAAAATATTTGGCACCAGGAACTAACTTTTTACTGTCCATCCAGCATACGGTGGTGTTGATGTCTTTCTCCACTTTTGGCAATTCAGATGATTTTACAATCATGTCCCCTCGAGTTACATTAATATCATTTTCTAGTTCCAAAGTAATTGAAGAACCGGCACTTGCTTCGTCAAATTGTTTGTCGAAATAGTGAATTTTGGTCACTTTAGATTCTGTTAAAGAAGGTAATACGGTTACTGCATCACCAACTTTGATGTTGTTCCCATACAATTTTCCTGCATAGCCTCTAAAATCATGATACTCTTCTGTTTTAGGACGAATAACCGTTTGGACCGGGAAACGTACTTTTCCTGTTTCAAATACATCTTCTGGTTCTAAAGCTTCCAAGTGTTGCAAAATAGTTTGTCCTTGATACCATGGCATTTCACCCAATTGTTCTACCACATTATCGCCAGTTAAAGCACTCAACGGAATGTAACTTACATTTTGCTCTTTGAAAGTACTTTTAGCGTTTAGCGCTTCAAAATCGGTTTTAATTTTATTATAAATCTCCTCTGAATAACCAACTAAATCCATTTTGTTAACCGCAACAATCACTTCTTTTACACGCAATAAATTATTGATAAAAAAGTGACGATAGGTTTGCTCTATTACGCCCTTACGTGCATCAATCAATATAATCGACACTTGTGAAGTAGAAGCTCCTGTAACCATGTTTCTTGTATATTCGACATGACCTGGCGTATCGGCTATGATGTAACTTTTCTTGGCTGTCGAAAAATATATATGCGCTACATCAATCGTAATTCCTTGTTCTCTCTCAGCAACTAAACCATCGGTAGCCAAAGAAAAATCTAAATAATCATATCCTTTTTGCTTGCTACTCTTTTCGATTGCTTCTAATTTATCTGTAGTCAATGATTGTGTGTCATACAATAATCTCCCAATTAACGTACTCTTCCCATCATCTACACTTCCTGCTGTTGCTATTTTTAAAACTTCCATCAGTTTTTTTTATTTTAAATTATAAATTTTGAATTTTAAATACTGTTGATTATTTTAATTTTAATGCCACTTTTATTCCTTTAAAATTTAAAATTCAACATTTAAAATAATTCTAAAAATACCCTTGTTGTTTTCGTTTTTCCATTGCGGCTTCGCTACGTTTATCATCAATTCTGGCTCCTCTTTCAGAAATTGTTGAGGTTCTAATTTCGCCCACCACCTCAGCAATTGTAGCAGCATACGAATCGACTGCAGCAGTGCAACTCATATCACCAACCGTTCTAAAACGCACGATACGCTCTTCAATTTCTTCATTTTCTTCTTGGTACACAAATGGCGAATGCGACCAAATCATGCCATCTCGTAAGAATACTTTACGCTTGTGCGAAAAATAAATCGATGGAATTTCAATTCGCTCTTGTTCGATGTAACTCCACACATCTAGCTCGGTCCAGTTCGAAATTGGAAAAACACGAACGTTTTGACCGTTCTCTATTTTTCCGTTCAACAAATCGAATAATTCAGGACGCTGATTTTTTTCGTCCCATTGACCAAAATCATCAC
>JAYTBZ010000158.1:0-3931 GCA_043736705.1 Flavobacterium sp.
CGCGATCTCGGTGGCTGATCAATATATTAAAACGGGTATGTACAAAAACATATTGGTTATTGGATCTGAAGTACACTCTACAGGATTAGACATGACTACCCGCGGACGTGGTGTTTCAGTGATTTTTGGGGATGGTGCAGGAGCGGCTATTTTGAGTAGAGAAGAAGATCTGACCAAAGGAATTTTATCGACACATTTACATTCTGAAGGGCAACATGCCGAGGAATTAATTGTAAAAGCTCCAGGAATGGGAGGCCGTTGGATTACAGATATTTTGGCAGACAATGATCCAGATGATGAAAGTTATTTCCCTTACATGAACGGACAGTTCGTATTCAAAAACGCAGTCGTTCGTTTTAGTGAAGTAATCAATGAAGGTTTGCAAGCTAATAATTTAGAGGTATCTGATATTGATATGTTGATTCCGCATCAAGCGAACTTACGTATTTCACAGTTTATCCAAAAGAAATTCAATTTGACAGACGATCAAGTTTACAATAACATTCAAAAATACGGTAATACTACTGCTGCTTCTATTCCAATTGCATTGACAGAAGCTTGGGAGCAAGGAAAAATAAAATCAGGTGATACAGTCGTTTTGGCTGCATTTGGTAGTGGTTTTACTTGGGGAAGTGCAATTATAAAATGGTAAAAATTGCTCTAGACTAAAAAAAATAGTATACATATCGAAAAACCCCGAAGTTGGCAAACTCCGGGGTTTTCTTTTGGTAATCAACTACTATAACAAATTTAATAATTTATTTTTAAAACAACCCACCGCCACCTTTATTGGTGTCGTTATCTCTTTGTTTGCGTTGCAGACTTTTGCTTTTCCCCGCTCCAAACATATAATTAAAACCTATGTAAACAGATTGGCTTTCCCATGTAAATTGTCCTCGAAGCGGATACGGATTTGCACCATCAAAACCAGCCTTCATCGTATTAAATACATCATTGAAACGAACACTTACTGTAGCTTTATCATCTAGAAAAGAATAACGTCCTCCCGCATCTATTTTATACATTTCTTTTCCGTTAAATTGTATTCCGTCAACACCAGATCTGTAAAAACCAAACAATAAGAAACGCAGGTTTTTTGTTGCTTTAAAATTACTGTTTATACGGGCATTAAAGGCTTCTGCATTTACTTCTTTACGTACTAAATCAAAAGAATTGGTGTTGGTGTTTTGTACAGAAATCAATCCCTTTTGTTTGATACTAGAAAAATCTATCGCAGGTTGAACGTCCCACCATTTTGTTATTTTATAATTGGAAGATATTTCAAAACCAAATGAAGTATTGGTGTCAAAATTGTCAAAACTTAGAATTTGGTTCTCTGGATTTTGGGGATCAGGATAGATGATTCTATTGATTTCATTGTTTATTGATCGTACAAAAACGCCTGTGGTTATTGTTCCTTTTTTAATGGTTTTAGTATAATTTAATTCTAATGAATTCGTAAATTGCGGCTCTAATTCGGGATTTCCAACAGAAGTTACTCTTGGAGTACTAAACTCACGTATCGGTTTAGTTTGTTCCAGTCCTGGTCTGTCAACTCGACGACTGTAGCTCATTTGAAATTGATTTTTTTCGTTTGGAGAAAAAGTCATAGAGGCAGATGGATATACAGTAATGTAATCATCCTTGAAAGCAGTTGCGCCATTCAGTTTGGCGCGTACATTGTAGCTTTCAAAACGACCGCCAAGCTGATATCCTATTTTTTCAAATTTTTGTCCAAAAGTAACATAAGCAGAATGAATGTCTAAGTCATACGTATAAAGAGAGTTGGACAAAGAGCTATTGTCAGTTTTGTAATCGTTATCCGTACGAATGATTCTGCTTTCTGCGCCAAGCTCTAATTTTGATTTTTCATTCAATGGATTTACATAATCTAAATTAATGGTTGAATTTTGTCTTTTGTCAATAAGATCATCTGTATAGCTACTGTTTGTCAAGTTAGAATCAGTAAAGAGTGTTTGGAAGTAACCCTTTTGTTTTTCAGAATAAATACTGTGATTCAATTCTAAATCTAGCGTTTCTCCTTCTTTTTTAGTCAAATGTTTGAATGCTAAATTGTACGTTCCGTCATTGTTGTCGGATATATAATTAGATTTTTGAACGATATTGTCATTAGCATCTGGATTCATAATGTTCACATCTACATGGTTATCACCGTTCACTTTGTTTTGATTGGTATAAACAGAGAGCGTATTTTTATCATTGATATAATAGTCCATTCCAAATTTTAACAAGTGTGATTTGTCGTTATTTCGGATGTCAAATAGTTGTTTAGAATCGTCATCTAATCTTGTAATAAGGCCTTCATTGAACTTTTTTCCAAAATTATTACCATAAGTAGAAAAGAAGTTCACTTTTCCAGTACGGTAGTTCATATTGGTTGAATTACTAATTTTAGGAGTTCTTGCAAATGTTAAACCAGTATTGATGCTTGCATTAAACCCATCGGTAGCGTTTTTATGTAAGACAATATTAATAATTCCTGACATTCCCTCCGGATTGTATTTGGCACTTGGATTGGTAATCAATTCGATTTTTTTGATAGAAGCTGATGGAATTTGCTTTAACAACTGCGAAGCTTCAATATTACTGGGACGACCATCAATTAAAACACGTACATTTTCATTACCACGCAACGATAGTTTTCCGTCCTGATCGACGTTTACAGATGGGATATTGTTCATAATTTCTGAGGCAGTTGCGCCAGCAGAAATAAGATCTTTTCCAACATTGATCACTTTACGATCAATTTTTTGCTCTATGGAAGATTTTTCGCTTACAATTTCAACCCCTTTAAGTTGAATAGCGTCTTCTTCGAGTGCTATAGTATTTAAATTAAGGGTGCTGTTTTCGGTTAATTTAGCGTTTTGAGAAATTGTTTTGTAACCAATAAATTGAATTTCAACAGTGTAGTCTTTTACGGCTAAGTTTTTTATTTGGAAAGTCCCTTTGTCAGACGTAATACCACCAGTTATCACTTTGCTGTTTTCCTTTACGACAATATTTACATAGGGTAAAGGTTCATTTGTTTTTTTGTCGATTATTTTTCCAGATATAATTCCTGAATTTTCGAGAATTACTTGTTTGACCGAAGTTTGTGCCTGCATCGAAAACAAAGTTCCGATAAAGCAGATTAAAATTAATTTTAATTTCATGATTGATTTGATTTAAATGATTGATGGCGCAAATATATTGTTTTATATGATACTATGCTAAACATAATACCTTTTTTAATACTATTTAACATATTTTTACAAATAGTAAGTGATTAAAAAGTATAGAATAGACTGTTGAGTCTGGAAATTGTTACAATAATTAGTAAATAATTCGTAAAAACCTTTCTTGAAATGGTATAATTACTTCATTTACAGCTGTAAAATATCTCGATTTCCAATTTTTCAAATTGCTGCAATATGACTATCTTTGCAATCTTAAAATAAAAACACAAAATGACATTACAACAAATGCTGAAACCCGCAATAGAAAAAGCAATACACGTTTTATTTGACATCACTATCGATAAAATAGAGTTTCAAACTACGCGGAAAGAATTTGAAGGCGATATCACCATGGTTATTTTTCCGTTGTTGAAAGTTGTAAAAAGCAACCCAGTAGAATTAGGAACTAAAATAGGGAACTATCTAGTCGAAAACGTTGCTACGGTAAGTCGTTTTAATGTAGTTTCTGGCTTTTTGAATATTGTTATTTCCGATGGGTATTATCTGGACTTTTTTAGAACAATAAAAGACGATGCTGCTTTTGGTTTTGTGACGCCTTCGGTAAATGACAAAGCAGTTATGGTCGAATATTCTTCTCCAAATACTAATAAACCGTTGCATCTTGGGCACGTTCGTAATAATCTTTTAGGATATTCTGTGGCTGAAATCATCAAAGCTTCGGGGAAAAAAGTATA
>JAYTBZ010000159.1:0-3918 GCA_043736705.1 Flavobacterium sp.
TTATTGATTTTTGGAGGAGTAGGATTAGGAAAAACCCACCTTGCTCATGCAATTGGGGTTGAGATAAAAGATAAATATCCTGAGAAAACAGTTTTATACATTTCGGCTGAAATTTTTACACAACAATATATCGACTCGGTTAAGAAAAACAACCGAAACGATTTCATTCATTTTTATCAATTAATTGACGTTTTAATTATTGATGACGTACAATTTCTTTCTGGCAAATCAGGAACGCAAGATGTATTTTTCCATATTTTCAATTATTTGCATCAAAATGGAAAACAGGTAATCTTGACTTCAGATAAGGCGCCAGTTGACATGCAGGATATTGAGCAGCGTTTGTTATCGCGTTTCAAATGGGGTTTGTCTGCTGAAGTACACCAACCTGATTATGATACTAGAATTTCTATCCTTAAAAATATATTGTATAGAGATGGCGTCGAAATTCCAGAGGAAATCATAGAATATGTAGCTCGCAATATTAAATCAAATGTAAGAGAACTGGAGGGTGCGATTATTTCGTTGATTGCACAATCTTCGTTTAATAAAAAGGAAGTTACGCTAGAGCTTGCCAAAAGTGTGGTTGAAAAATTTGTGAAGAATGTAAAAAGAGAAATTTCAATCGATTATATTCAAAAAATTGTTTCCGACTATTTTCAATTGGATCTGGAAACCTTACAGTCAAAAACAAGAAAGCGACATGTGGTGCAAGCCCGCCAGTTGGCCATGTTCTTTGCTAAGAAATTTACCAAAGCATCTTTAGCAAATATTGGCTCACAAATTGGAGACAGAGATCACGCAACTGTATTACATGCTTGTAAAACCGTTGATAATTTAGTTGCAACCGATAAACAATTCAAAAAATTTGTGGAAGACATCAATAAAAAACTAACGTTGTAATCCCATCATGTCCGTGAAAATTTTAATGGTTTGTTTAGGTAATATTTGCCGCTCTCCTTTGGCAGAAGGAATTTTAGCTTCAAAACTTCCAAAAAATAAATTTAAAGTTGATTCAGCCGGAACTGGTTCTTGGCACGTTGGTCATGGACCTGACGATCGTTCGGTTGCTGTAGCAAAAAAAAATAAAATCAATATTTCAAATCAAAAAGGACGACAATTCAGTAAATCTGATTTTGATGCTTTTGATTATATATATGTAATGGACAATTCAAATTACAATACAGTAATTGAACTTGCCGAAAACCTAGAACAAAAACAAAAAGTCAAACTAATTCTAGATGAATTATTTCCAAATGAAAAAGTAGATGTTCCCGATCCTTATTTTGGCTTACCCAATGGATTTCAAATAGTGTATAATATGCTTGATGAAGTTTGTGATGCAATTGCAACAAAATTAATAAACAAACATCCCTAATATTTTAGCTAGAAAATTTTCCGAGAAAATAAATAGAAAATTTATTTAACAATAACACTACTTCAGGAATGGCATCAACAATATTAGGAAAGCTGTATTTAATACCTACAACAATGGGCGATTGTGATCCTATGGATGTATTGCCACAAACTATAAAAAGAAGTATCGACCTTATTGATTCCTATATTGTAGAGAATGACAAGACTGCTCGAAAATCAATCAAAATTGTTAATCCAGAAAAAAAACAAGCAGATTTAAAACTGTTTATTTTAAACAAACACACTGAGACTAAGGAACATTTGGAATTCATTAAACCATTGTTGGCTGGAGAAAACATGGGATTAATGAGCGAAGCAGGTTGTCCAGGAGTTGCTGATCCCGGTGCAGTAATCGTTAAACTTGCGCATGAAAAAGGAATTCAAGTTATACCGTTAGTAGGTCCTTCTTCTATTCTTTTGGCAATGATGGCCTCCGGAATGAATGGACAAAGCTTTACATTTCACGGATACTTGCCTATTGAAAAAGACGAAAAAAAAGCAAGTTTTAAAACTCTGGAAAGAATCTCATTTGAAAAAAACCAATCTCAAATTTTCATTGAAACTCCTTACAGAAACAATAAATTATTAGAGGATTTAATGCAAACCTTGAATCCCGAAACGCATTTGTGCATTGCTACAGATATCACCTTACCTACTGAATACATTATGACCAAGAAAATTGCGGCTTGGAAAAAAGAGAGTATCGATTTGCATAAACGTCCTACCATTTTTATCATTCATAAGATGTAATTTTTTTAATATCAAAAACTTCAAAAGTTGAATTTGTTTAAATGTATTGAATTCGTTTAAACCCATCTTGCAATACTAAATTATCTTAAAACTCTTCTAATACAAGACAATTCTAATAAAAATACCTATTTTTATACTAAGAATTATTGTCTTTATCATGAGTAAACTTCCCAATATCAACACGAGTATTTTTACGGTTATGTCGCAACTGGCAGCCGAATATAACGCCATAAATCTTTCTCAAGGTTTTCCAAACTTTCCAGTTGATGAACGATTAACTGATATTGTTGCCAAACTGGCCAAAGAAAATGTACACCAATATACACCAATGTCAGGCTATCCACCCTTATTATCAAAAATAGCGATACTGGTCAATCACTCCTATGGAAGAACTATTCAACCTGAAACGGAATTGTTAGTTACCGCCGGTGCTACCCAAGCCATTTTTACTACCATAACTGCTTTAGTAAAAAATAATGATGAAGTCATTATCTTAGACCCAAGTTATGATTGCTATGAAGCGCCCGTTTTATTGTGCAACGCAAATCCAGTTCGGGTAGCACTAAATGATGATTATACTCCAAATTGGAAAATTATAGAAAAAGCATGCACTTCAAAAACCAAAATGATTATCATCAACAATCCGCATAATCCAACTGGTAAAATTTTAACGGAATCCGATTTTAAATCATTAGAAATCCTGCTGGAAAAATACCCTGATATTATACTTCTCTCTGATGAAGTTTATGAATACATTACTTTCGAGGGAAAACATATTTCAGCTCATACCCGTAAAAAACTATTAAATCGGTGTGTGATGGTTTCCTCATTTGGAAAATCATTCCATGTTACGGGATGGAAAGTGGGCTATTTAGTAGCTCCTGAACACCTGATGTACGAAATCAAAAAAGTGCATCAATTTTTAGTTTTTAGTGTCAATAGCATTTGTCAGGTTGCCGTTAGTGCGTATTTAGATATTATTTCTGTTTCTGAAATCGGAAAATTATATCAGGAAAAACGGGATTATTTTAGACAATTATTAAAAGACAGCCGCTTCAAACTCATGCCGTGCGAAGGAACTTATTTTCAAGTGGTTTCGTATAAAACCATATCAAATGAGAATGATGTTGCTTTTTGCAAACGACTTATCAAGGAACATGGCGTGGCAGCAATTCCTATTTCTACTTTTTATGCCGATGGAAAAGACCTGAAATTAATTCGGTTTTGCTTTGCCAAAGACAATGCCACGCTGGAAGAAGCCGCTAAAAGATTGTGCGCCATCTAAAATCAGTATTGAAATTTATTTTTATTATGCACGCATACTATTTAATTTTATTATATTTACATTAAAATATATCAAAATATGAGCTATACAGATAAAATGTTACGCGACGACGCCCTAAAAGGCAAAGTAATTGTTGTGACCGGAGGCGGAAGTGGCTTAGGAAAAGCAATGACAAAATATTTCTTAGAATTAGGTGCTAAGGTTGCCATTTCTTCTAGAGATTTAGAAAAATTGAAAAATACTGCTGCAGAATTAGAAAAGGAAACTGGTGGAACTTGCCTCCCGATTCAATGTGATGTGCGTCATTATGAAGAAGTGGAAAATATGCTACAAGAAGTTTTGAAAACTTTTGGCAAAGTTGATGTTTTGCTGAATAATGCTGCTGGAAATTTCATTTCTCCTACTGAAAGATTATCTGCAAATGCTTTTGATACTGTAATTGATATCGTTTTAAAAGGATCCAAAAA
>JAYTBZ010000160.1:0-3912 GCA_043736705.1 Flavobacterium sp.
AATTTTTTAGCTACGCGAACCAATCGTTCCATGGTATAATCAGCATTTTTAAAAATCCCTGAACTTAAAAATAAACCTTCGATATAATTTCTTCGGTAAAAATTAATGGTTAAATCGACAACTTCCTCTACAGTAAAAGCGGCGCGCTGAATGTCATTGCTTTTTCGAGTAACGCAATAAGCACAATCATAAATACAAAAATTAGTCAATAAAATTTTTAGTAACGACACACAACGTCCGTCCTCCGTATAGGTGTGACAAATTCCAGAGCTAGACGAATCGCCCAGCCCTTTACTGGTGTTTTTTCGGTTTCCACCACTAGAGGAGCAAGACACGTCATATTTAGCCGCATCAGCAAGTATCTCCAGTTTTTCTTTTAGTTTATCGAAGTTCAAAAAGTGTATTATTAAAAATAATTATTGTGTAAATTTAGGTATAAAACCGTTCTTACTGTTTTGTTTTGAGTTAATTAACATACTGTAAAAAGAACCATTAAGCGATCAAACGCACTACAAATAATATTATTTTTACAAAAAAAACAATATGCTATTTCAATTTGGATTTTACTCTTCCTTATTACTGATTACTTTTTCTCAAGGTATAATTTATACCTTTTTATTAGCGTTAAAAGGATTTCAAACCGAGAATAAATCGAATTATTGGTTGAGTTTTTTTATCTTTCTTTGTTCTTTGTTTGTCGCGCCTTGGATGCTTGGTTTCGCCGGTTGGTATGACAATCAGCCCTATCGTAACTTTCTTTTTTATACGCCATTTCAGCATTTATTTTTTATTGGACCAATAATCTATTGTTACACGCAAAGTCTACTAAACGCCAATTTTAAATTCACTACAAAACAGTTGTTGCATTTTATTCCCGGAATTTTATACTTGATTTACAGTATATCTATTTGGATTTACGACCAATTCATAATTGAAGATTATTACTTTTATGAAAACGGTATGGATAAAGATTTTGATAGTTGGTATCAAAAATCTGGACTGTTGTCGATGGTAATTTACTTTGTTTTGAGCTTGCGTTATTATACCCTTTACAAGAAAATAATCTTTCAAGTAGTCAGTTATGCGGATCGCATTCTTTTTAAGTGGATACAAACCTATTTGATCGCATTTTTGATCTTGTTGCTTTTGCCTATTGTTTTTGAAGGCTTAAGCTATTTTTATCCTGCTTTGAAATCGTACACCGGCAGCTGGTGGTATTTTCTCCTGTTTTCGATTGTCATGTATTATATCGCCATCACAGGATATTCGAATCCCATCAACTCTGGCATTCCTTTCAAACTATCAAAAAATAAAACCCAGCAAGTGCTATTACTTTCTAACAACACGACCTTTGTTGAAGCAGAAATTGCCATTGATATTGATTTCGAAGCTGTTACGGTAAATAATTCCGTAGAAATTGACTTATGGAAATCTAAAATTCAGTCTTTAATTCAAGATAAAGCTTTGTATACAAATCCTGAATTAACGTTAGCAGATGTAGCGATAAAACTAGAAACTACTATTTCTATTATTTCAAAAACTATCAATCAAGGTTTTAAAATGAATTTTAATGATTTTATAAATACCTACCGTATCGAAGCTATTAAAAATGCATTTGAAAAAGGCGAACATAAAAAATCTACCTTACTGGGAATCGCTTTTGATTGTGGCTTTAATTCGAAAGCAACTTTTAACCGCGCTTTTAAGAAAAATACTGGCAAAACACCGAAGGAATATTTAAAGGAATAAAACGTTGCCATACCAAAAAAGTGCTGTCTTATTCTACTTCAAAACGTTCAATTGTGTTTTTTATAAACTGCTTTTCGTAGTGTCGGTTGCGTCTATTCTTTTTTTCTGTGGCTCTCTTAGCGAGACGCTTATCAGAAACTATTTCGTTCAATCGGTTTAAATCATCGAGTTGGCTGATGTCTTTTGGTGAATTTCGTTTCATATTTCAATAGCGATAAAAATTTAAAAAAACATCTGGTTTGATTTCATTTTCCAAATGAGTTCCTGAAAATAATCCCATAAAATTAAACACTTTATAAAAATGTTGCTCTACAACAAGCGTTAAATTTAAATACGTTATCAAAACATCTTTCGACTTAGGAACTGCATGCATTCGATATGGTTTGGCATTCAAAATCATAGTACCCAAAATTTTTTTTTCGAAAAGAAAATGTTCGTTTAAAAGCGTCACGACGAGTATAATTAGTCTCAAATCATGATTTGAAGCGATTGATGGAAAATTTCAGCGCAATTTTACTTGAGTACTAATCCATAAACAGAAAATCATGAAAACAGTTCTAGCAACACTAATCGTATTTATTTTAACTTCCTCCTGTAGCGTTTTTGATTCTTTAACATCAAATACAAGTATCAAACCTAATGATAGTTTTGTGTTAGGAAATAACGAACATGGTTCCTTTACCGTCAAATTGAAAAATGTTTCTAAAAATGAAATTACAATATTCAAAGCGCCAATTAACGGTGGCGTTCATTCCTCTCAAATTATAAATCCAAATGAAATTGTCAGTATAAAAGTAGATCGAGACACGGCATTAGTCTTTGAAAACAAGTCGAATGATTACGCTTCAGTTGATCTAAAAGTTACCGTTGATTTAGGATTATCGATGACCTACAAAAACAAATAGATGCCAGAAATAATACTAAAAAATTATCAAACGTTAAAAAACACCATTTATGAAACTTTTACAAACCATCACCAAACCCATTTTGTTACCGCACTGGTCTCAAGATCTATTCCTAACCATTCCTAGAATTGTATGCGGCTACTTGCTCGCTTTTAACTTTGGAGCAGATAAATTCGGTATGCCTTGGTCTCCTGCTGATGCTAATTTAGGATTGTTTGAAGTGGCTTTTTGGTTTCCCAATGATGTGGCAGCATATGGCGGAATCTTTGCGATTGCTCCTGCTTTTTTTGCTTGGATGGGCGCTTTTGCAGAAGCTGTTGGCGGATTGCTTTTATTGTTTGGATTTCAAACCAGAATTGCTTCTTTTCTAGTTATTTGTACCATGCTGGTAGCCATCTTTATGCAACAAATACAAAACGGATTATGGAATTGCCTTGCTGCGATGGGATTTCTTTGGATTGCGATGTTCTACCTCATCTTAGGTTCAGGGCGTTTTGGAATTGATTATTTACTCACTCGAAAAAATTAAATTATGAAAACTATAAACCTCTTCTTGACCTTTTTACTTTTTGTAACGCTAACGAGTTGTGTTCAAAAAACCTGTAAAAAAACAGTCGTTTTTAGACTGAATACAAGTAATATAGGCGTTATTAAAAAAGTAGGAATAAAAGGAAAAGACAAACCCTTTTCTTGGGATGATGCTACTGAAATGAAAACTATAAAAAAGGACAGCCTGTATGAGCTGACTACCACTTTCGAGACTGGATATACTTTTACAGAGATTAAATTTATGATAAATGATAACCTAGAATTTGAAAATGAAGACAATCGAAGAGTTGATTTTTCTCAAGCAGATACCACTTTTTACAACGCGACATACAATAAGAGATAAAAATGAATCGTCCTATTTTTAAGGAACTGCCCAAAAACCATTTTCTAAAACTCCGTTTTCATAATAAAAATTGGCTTTTCGGTTGCCATGAAAGTCGAGATACAAAAATTCTAGTTCATAAACGGTGCAAGCTACAACTGAAAAGTTCTTCTCAAAAGGATTGCTTTCTTCGTCCAAGGGTTTTATGCTTGCGAAGCGCTCTTCATAACCCAATGTTGGTTGGTCTGATTTTGTATTTGGCGGTTGCGTTGTCATATAACCTAATCGGGCTTGCGCACTGGTTGCCTTCCAACGATCATTTGCGACAGCGTTGTTGGTATGAAGTGTAGCAAATGCTTTTACTACAATTTGCACTTTTTGCCGCGC
>JAYTBZ010000161.1:0-1750 GCA_043736705.1 Flavobacterium sp.
GAGCATTCTTACGGTTGTTTCGGCGCTTGAGAACACAATATCCTCTGATTTTGCATCGATGGGAGCCAATACGTTTAACCTGAAACAATATGAAAATACTACGAGGAATCGCGGTGGAAACGAACGACTTATCATAAATCCTATCATTTCGTATCCTGAGGCAGTAGCTTTCAAGAATAAATACGGGTATCCATTTACCCAAACATCCTTATCGTTTACCGCAACATCAGCTGCCGAAATAAAATATGAATCAACTAAAACAGATCCCGAAAATTCCGTTGTGGGTGTAGATGAATTTTTTATGACGAACTCTGGTTTAGAAACCAGCTCTGGACGTAATTTTACTGGATTTGATATCGAAAACAATGCCTATGTGTGTGTGGTAGGTTCTGATTTTGAAAAAGGGTTGCTTAAAGATGTGAATCCTATTGATAAAATAATCTCTATTCGCGGGGCAAAATTTAAAGTCATTGGTGTCTTGAAGGAGAAAGGATCTACGTTTGGCAATAGTCAAGATTTACGCGTTTTAATTCCGATTCAACTTGCACGTTCTTTATTTACGGCGCCTAACATCAATTACACGGTAAGTGTTATGGTAGCAAAAAAGGAATTTCTAGAGCAAGCTTTAGGAAATGCAACAAGTACCATGCGTAGGGTTCGTAAATTGAGCCCTGTGAAAGACAACAACTTTGGTGTGGTACGAAGCGATGATTTAATTAACCGAATTCTAGGAATTACAAAATATTTGGGATTAGCCTCGTGGTTAATAGGAGTGATTACTGTCCTGGGATCATCTATTGCTTTGATGAATATTATGATCGTATCGGTAACAGAACGTACGCGCGAAATAGGCGTTCGGAAAGCTTTAGGAGCTAAGAAAACAACAATTGCTATTCAGTTTTTTATAGAGACCTTATTGATTGGACAAATGGGCGGACTCGTAGGTATTATTTTTGGAATCCTAATTGGTTTTGGTATCGCCACTGCCATGGATTTCGCTTTTGTAATTCCTTGGAGCGCAATCATGGCTGCCTTTATCACCAGTTTTATAGTTGCTATTGCTTCCGGACTGTACCCTGCAATTAAAGCTGCAGTACTAGATCCTATTGAAGCATTGCGATACGAGTAGGTTTGAAATTTTAGTGATAAGACTTTGATCAAAATCTAAAAATTGATATCTTATGTATAGCAATCAAATGCATTAAATCGAACATCGAATCATCCGATCATTACCGTACATGTCTTTGCGCAATTCGATGTCTTTAAACTGTAATTCCTCAAGTAAAGCGACTGTTTCTGGTCCTAAATACTGATTTATTTCAAAAAATAACATTCCGTTTGTAGTAAGGTTTTTGTGCGCTAACTGAGCTATTTTTTTATAAAAAATAAGAGCGTCTTCATCTTCTACAAAAAGCGCTAAATGGGGTTCATTGTCTAAAACGTTTTTCTTGATTTCTTCTTTTTCTAAATTCCGAACGTAAGGTGGATTAGAGACAATAATATCAAATTGTTGCCTTAAATCTTCTGTTTCAAAAATATCTTGATTGATAAAAGATACGTTTACGGAATTATTTTGTGCATTTTTTTTGGCTGTTGCCAAAGCCTTTTCAGAAACATCAATGGCAGAAACTGTGGCATTTGGAAGATTTTTTGCCAATGAAATAGCGATACAACCACTTCCTGTTCCTATGTCAAGAATCTTTAAATCTTTGAATTTTTCAATCTTTGAATTATTTCTAATAATCCATTC
>JAYTBZ010000162.1:0-3907 GCA_043736705.1 Flavobacterium sp.
AGCTTGCTTCTGTTACAACTTCGTTTTCGTCAACACCTAATTTGTCTACGATAATCGCTTTTACTCTTGATGCAATGTCTGACATAATCTTTAATTTTAAAATTTAATTTGTTGGCAAAAATAAAAAACTTTATTTTAAAACAACTATTTAGTTAATAAATGTGAAATCTAATTTATGAAATTTATTTCAATAAAGCAGATGCAACATTATTTATTTTCAATTATTATACCGTTTTTTGCGGTATTGTAATTGGATAAAATATGAAAAAAATTGTTGTTTTTGCTTCTGGATCGGGTACTAATGCTGAAAATATTATAAAATATTTTGCAAAAAGTAAGATGGGAATAGTAGTAGCCGTATTCACTAATAACCAATTTGCTAAGGTGATTGAAAAAGCAAAAGACCACAATATACCCACAATAATTTTCACAAAAGCAGAGCTATTAGAAGGGTTAGTATTACAAAAAGTAAATGAAATACAGCCTGATCTCATCGTTTTAGCTGGATTTTTATTAAAATTTCCAGAAAATATTATTCAAGAATATCCTAATAAGATCATAAATATTCATCCTGCTTTATTACCAAAATATGGTGGAAAAGGGATGTACGGTATGCATATACATAATGCTATAATAGCTAATAATGAACACGAGACGGGAA
Source organism: Flavobacterium sp. (assembly GCA_043736705.1). Classification (GTDB taxonomy): domain Bacteria; phylum Bacteroidota; class Bacteroidia; order Flavobacteriales; family Flavobacteriaceae; genus Flavobacterium. The sequence continues at coordinate 662 of JAYTBZ010000162.1, forward strand.
TCACCATTCATTATGTCAATGAAAATTATGACGAAGGGGCGATTATTTTTCAAGAAAAGGTACTAGTTTCGGATTGTCATACCGCTGAAGCGGTTGCCGAAAAAATTCATGCCTTGGAACAACAATTTTTTCCTAAAGTAATTATGCAACTGATCACTAAATAATCGCTATAGTTTTGGAGTATCAAGTACATATATATACAGATGGTGCCGCAAAAGGAAATCCCGGAAACGGAGGTTATGGTGTGGTAATGGAGTGGGTAGGAAAGCCGTATAAAAAAGAGTTTTACGAGGGTTTTAGGCGTACTACGAATAATAGAATGGAATTACTTGGAGTTATTGTAGGTCTAGAAAAATTAAAAAATCTGAATACGAATGTTTTAGTTATTTCCGATTCAAAATATGTGGTCGATTCCGTAGAAAAAAAATGGGTTTTGGGATGGGAAAAAAAAGGATTTGCTGACAGGAAAAATGCTGACTTGTGGAAACGTTTTTTAATAGTTTATCGAAAACATAAAGTCGATTTTAAATGGATAAAAGGACATAACAATCATGTTCAAAACGAAAGGTGTGATGAATTAGCCGTGATGGCATCCATGCAAAAACAACTTTCCGTGGATGCTTTTTATGAAAAAGAAGAGGCGAAACTGTTGTAAATATGTTATGTAAATTGGCAAAACTTTACATGTCTTGCGCTTTGCAACTTTACAACTTATAAACTATCTTTGCCCCTTAATTTGAAACGTATATAATGAATAAATTATTGATTGTTGGAACAGTAGCTTTTGACGCAATTGAAACTCCATTTGGAAAAACAGATAAAATTTTAGGTGGCGCAGCAACATATATTGGTCTATCTGCCTCTTTTTTTAATGTGCAATCAGCTATTGTTTCTGTAGTTGGTGATGATTTTCCTCAAGAATATTTAGATTTATTAACTTCAAGAAATATTGATATCACTGGACTAGAAGTAGTACAAGGTGGTAAAACTTTTTTTTGGAGTGGTCGTTACCACAATGACTTAAACTCAAGAGACACACTAGATACGCAATTAAATGTTTTGGCTGATTTTCAACCAAAAGTTCCACAAGATTATAAAAATGCTGAGATTGTGATGTTAGGAAACTTACATCCATTGGTACAAAGCAGTGTTTTAGACCAAATGGAAACACAACCTAAATTAATAGTGCTTGACACAATGAATTTCTGGATGGATTGTGCGTTGCCAGAATTGCTGGACGTAATCAAACGCGTTGATGTAATCACGATTAATGATGAGGAAGCAAGACAACTTTCTGGAGAATATTCTCTAGTTAAGGCTGCTGCCAAAATTCAAACTATGGGTCCTAATTATGTGGTAATTAAAAAAGGGGAGCACGGAGCTCTTATCTTTCATAATAAGGAAGTTTTCTTTGCACCAGCTTTGCCATTAGAAGAAGTATTTGACCCAACAGGAGCTGGAGATACATTTGCAGGAGGATTTGCAGGTTACTTGACACAAAGCGAGAACATCTCTTTTGAGAATATGAAAAATGCGATTATTCAAGGTTCTAACTTAGCTTCTTTTTGTGTAGAAAAATTTGGTACCGAGAGAATGCTTACTTTAGAGAAAACTGAAGTGGTGTCTCGATTAAAACAATTCAAATCACTGACACAATTTGACATAGAATTATAATATTTTGAAACCTCGGAAACGGGGTTTTTTTTGTTTACGAAAATTAGCAGGGAATTTCAACTGATTTATTATTAATTCTTCAGTTCACATTATTTTAGAATAACACAACAACACAACAAATTACACTACAATGAGCGATGCTTTACAACATGAATGTGGAATAGCTTTAATTAGATTACTCAAACCGCTAGAATATTATAAAGAGAAATACGGAACCGCATTTTACGGAATCCAAAAAATGTATCTCTTGATGGAAAAGCAACACAATCGCGGGCAAGACGGCGCAGGTTTTGCTAGCATAAAACTGGATGTAGAGGCAGGTGAACGTTACATCAGTAGAGTGCGATCTAACCATGCACAACCTATTCAAGATGTTTTTGCTCAAATCAACGATAGAATTAACGAAGAAATGACTGCACATCCAGAATATGCGGATGATGTGGCTTTGCAAAAACAAAAAATCCCATATTTAGGAGAATTGTTTTTAGGACATGTGCGTTACGGAACATTTGGCAAAAACAGTATCGAAAGTGTTCATCCTTTTTTAAGACAAAATAATTGGATGCACCGCAACTTAATCTTAGCAGGGAACTTTAATATGACTAATGTTAAAGAACTTTTTCAGAGTTTAGTTGAACTAGGTCAGCACCCAAAAGAAATGGCGGATACCGTTACTGTGATGGAAAAAATAGGTCACTTCCTAGATGATGCCGTAACCGATTTGTACCAAGAATGTAAAAATGAAGGACTGACTAAGAGAGAGGCTTCACCCATAATTGCAGAGCGATTGGATGTAGCTAAAATTTTGACACGAGCTTCAAAAAATTTAGATGGGGGTTATGCCATGGCAGGACTTTTAGGTCACGGGGATTCTTTTGTGTTTAGAGATCCAGCAGGAATACGTCCCGCTTATTTTTATCAAGATGATGAAATAGTGGTAGTAGCTTCGGAGCGACCAGTTATACAAACCGTATTCAATGTTCCTTTCGAAAAAGTACAAGAGATCGAGCCCGGAAATGCTTTAATTATTAAAAAAAACGGAACGATTTCTATGAAGGAAATTTTGCCCCCTACAGTTAAAAAAGCATGTTCCTTTGAACGTATTTATTTTTCCAGAGGAAGTGATGCCGAAATATACCAAGAAAGAAAAACGCTAGGAAAACTTATTTTACCAGCGGTTTTAAAATCAATAGATGAAGACACAGACAATACTGTTTTCTCTTACATCCCTAATACTGCAGAGACTTCATTTTACGGATTAGTAGAGGCAGCTCAGGATTTCTTGAATCAAAGAAAGAACAATTTCATTTTGCAAAATAGAAATTCCTTGACTAAAGAATCGTTGCAAGAGTTGCTTTCAGTTAAAATACGTACCGAAAAAGTAGCCATTAAAGATGCAAAACTGAGAACTTTTATTACCGAAGATAGTAGTCGGGATGATTTAGTTGCGCATGTTTATGATGTTACGTATGGTGTGATAAAACCAACAGACAATTTGGTAATTATAGATGATAGTATCGTTCGAGGGACAACCTTAAAAATGAGTATTATCAAAATGATGGATCGTTTGAA
>JAYTBZ010000163.1:0-1748 GCA_043736705.1 Flavobacterium sp.
CGGGCTATAATATCATATTTAGAAGTAAGAACATCAACAATTTTTCCTTTTCCCTCATCTCCCCATTGTAATCCTAGTAATAAATCTACCGTCATTCTGTGTGTTATTTGTAGTTAGTTTTTTATGCTTAGAGACGATCTTTATCGTCCACGTTTTTGATTTGTTTTTTGGTTCCGTAGAGGTACAACGAGTGGTTGGTGATTTCTATATCAAAAATTTCTTCAATTGTTTTTTTGATAGTTTGAATTCTAGGATCGCAAAATTCAATTACTTCACCCGTATCGGTCATGATAATATGATCGTGTTGTTTGTCAAAGTATGATTTTTCGTAATGTGCTTGATTTTGTCCAAATTGGTGTTTACGTACCAAAGCACAGTCCAATAGCAACTCAATGGTGTTGTACAATGTTGCTCTACTTACACGATAGTTTTTGTTTTTCATCTTGATATACAGATTCTCTACATCAAAATGTTCTTCGCTATCGTAAATTTCCTGAAGGATAGCATAACGTTCTGGAGTTTTGCGGTGTCCTTTTTTTTCGAGATACATTGTAAAAACATTTTTTACAATTTCTTGATTTTTGGTGTTATCTGTGGAAATGAGTGTCATATGCAGGCAAAGGTAATTTTTTTAGTTTAAAGTATAAAGATTCCAGTTTGTTTAGTTTTAAGTTTTTTAAGTTTCACATGAAGTGCACTTTTATTTGAAACGAAAAAACAATTAGTTGTTATGTTTTATAAACTCGTGTTACCTTATCTATACCGTCAATTTTTTTGATATTATTGATCATTTTTTTTAAAATGGTATTGTTTTGCACAATTACAGCTACTTGACCATGAAAAATTCCTGCATCGGTACTTAAGGAAATACTTTGAATATTGACATGCATGTTATTTGAAATCACTTTTGTCAATTGATTGGTAAGCCCTAAAACATCCATTCCCGTAACGTTAATAATGGCTTTAAATTCCTCTTGCGAGGAGTCAATCCATTTGGCTGTCATAATTCTGTACGCATAGTTGGATTGCATGCCCAGCGCGTTCGGACAATCTTTTTTGTGCACTTTTATTCCTTCATTGATGGTTACAAATCCAAATACATCATCACCTGGAATGGGGTTGCAGCAAGGCGATAACTTGTAATCTAATTTATCGTGTTCTTTGCCAAAAACGAGCATGTCATAATTACTGCTGATTGTTGGTTTATGAATATCCTCATCGGCTGTACTTGGTGAACGTTTCATTTTATTTTTGAAAAAATTAATGAAACTATTGCTTTTTTGTGCCGCGTAATCCTTGAGTTGTTGATTTTCAATGGCACCAATTCCTACGCGATAAAATAAATCTAAACTTGTTTTGAGTTTGAAAAAATTAACCAATTCATTAACCACTTGTTCGCTCATGGTTATTTTTAAATGCTTTAATTTTCGAGTAAGAAGTTCTTTTCCTTCTTCACCAATTTTCTTAGTGTTTTCGTTTAAAACATTTTTTATTTTCGTCTTTGCTCTGGAAGTGGTTACATAGTCCAACCAGTTGATGGTAGGTTTTTGATGTTGCGAAGTAATAATGTCAATTTGGTCACCACTTTTTAATTCGAAATTCAAAGGAACCAATTTTCCATTAACGCGTGTTCCTCTGGTTCTAATTCCTATTTCAGAGTGAATACTAAAAGCAAAATCAAGTGATGTAGCGCCTTTGGGCAATGATTTTATTTCACCTTTTGGAGTAAATACAAAGATTTCTTTGGA
>JAYTBZ010000164.1:0-3890 GCA_043736705.1 Flavobacterium sp.
AGGCTCCACTTGCCTAAAACTCGTTTTAATTCACTTTTTTTCATATCGGCTTCAAAAGCAGATACTGGTTTAACTCTCCAAATTGACATGGTTGTTTAATGTTTTAAGTTATTAAGCTTCAAATGTATTCTTTTTTGTAAAAAATAAAAACTATTATTTAATTTTAAGTTCTAAAAAATGTCTGTCTCACTAAATTTTATCAATTTATCAGTGTTTACATAAAAAATGGATTTAATAAAGCTTTTGTAAAAAATGTTTTGATTAGAGCATTAAGACATTTCATTTTTATTGTATACTTTTAAAATTATTTCATTTTAAGTTCAAAAACCTACTTAATGAATTCAAAAGTTATTCGGTCTTATTTTAATTTTACTCGCGAACAGCGTAGTGGTATTTTTATATTGTTCGGAATTATTATTTCGTTGCAGATTATTTATTTTTCTTTAACCTTTTATACTAAACCAAAAGACGAACCTGAGAAACAGAAATGGCTTTCCCTTCAATCTCAAGTAGATGCTATGAAAAAAGATGTAAAAGGAGAATCCATTAAAGTGTATCTCTTTAACCCTAATTTCATAACCGATTATAAAGGTTATAAATTAGGCATGTCAGTAACAGAGATTGATCGGCTTTTAGCGTTTCGAAAAGAAAACAAGTATGTGAATTCAGCTAAAGAATTTCAAAATGTGACTAAAGTTTCGGATTCTTTATTAAAAGTCATGGCTCCTTATTTTAAATTTCCAGATTGGATAAATAATAAAAAAGACAATACTAAATTTAAAGAGTATGCAACTTATCAAAATAAGGCTTTCGCCAAAAAAGAAAAAATAGTTATTATTGATATTAATCAGGCGACAAAAGAGGATTTAGTGAAAATCTATGGAATTGGCGAAGCGATTTCTGTTCGGATTTTAAAACAAAAAGAACTTTTGGGAGGATTTGTTTCTATGGACCAATTGAAGGAGGTATGGGGATTATCCCCCGAAGTAATCGAAAACTTGAATGTCCATTTCAAAGTTTTGGCTTTACCTCGATTTAAAAAAATAGAAATCAATAACGCTTCATTAAAAGAGCTTTCGCAGTTTCATTATTTTAGATATGCCTTGGCAAAAGAAATAGTTACCTATAGAAGTATGAATGGAAACATCAACAATATTGAGGATTTAACAAAAATTAAGGGATTTCCTGTTGATAAAGCAAATTTAATTGGCTTATATTTGGACTTTAATTAGAAGTCGGTAACTTGCGACTCCAAAAGCGTTTGATTTTTTTTTAAAATGATTGTTTTTACAACTATCTTTTTTTAAAACTATTATCTAACTATCAAAAATCTAACCCTGAAACATAAATTTATTGGTTTTGTTTCAATGCATTCAATTTGTTAAAAAAAAATTATTAGTTATATGAATTCAATTTATTTTACAGAAGAACACCAATCATTTAGAGAAAGTTTAAAAGATTTTTTACAGAAAGAAGTTGTGCCACACATTGAAAAATGGGAAAAAACAGGTACAATTGAACGCTTTATTTGGAAGAAATTTGGTGAAATGGGTTATTTTGGTATTGCGTATCCAGAGGCATACGGTGGTTTAGGATTAGACTTGTTTTATACGGTTATTTTTCTTGAAGAACTTCAAAAAATTAAATCATCTGGTTTTGCAGCTGCGATGTGGGCACACTCATATTTGGCTATGACTCATTTAAATGCAGAAGGCGATGAACGAATTAAACAAGATTATTTAGCGCCAAGTATCGCTGGTGAAAAAATAGGCGCTTTGTGTATTTCAGAACCTTTTGGCGGTAGTGATGTTGCAGGTATGCGCACAAATGCAGTATTAAAGGGAGATAAGTACGTTATTAATGGCTCGAAAACTTTTATTACAAACGGGATATATGCAGATTATTATATTGTGGCTGCAAAAACAAGTCCTGAACTTGGGAATAAGGGAATTAGTATTTTTTTGATGGATAGCAACTTAAAAGGTATTACTGCTAACAAATTGGATAAATTGGGCTGGAGAGCTTCAGATACTGCTGAGATCGCATTTGATAATGTAGAAATTCCAGTAGAAAATTTGATGGGTGAAGCTGGAAAAGGATTTCCTTATATTATGCAGCATTTTGCTTTAGAGCGTTTAATTATGGCTATTAATGCTCATGCAAGAGCAGAGTACGCAATTGATTACACTATCGAATACATGTCGCAACGAGAGGCTTTTGGAAAAAAAATAAGTAAGTTTCAGGCATTGAGACACACTATGGTCGAGCATGCCACAGAAGTAGAGCATTGTAAAGTGTTTAATTATGCCGCCGTTGCAAGATTAGACAAAGGAGAGTACGTAGTTAAGGAGGCTACAATGGCTAAACTAAAATCTACTAAAGTTTCTGATGAAACCATATACAGTTGTTTACAAATGCTGGGAGGTTATGGTTATATGGAAGAATACCCTTTAGCGCGTTTGTCAAGAGATAGTCGTTTAGGTCCAATAGGTGGAGGAACATCAGAAATCCTAAAGGAAATATTAGGAAAAATGATCATTGATCAACAAAATTATGAGCCAGCAGTTAAATAATATCTTAAATATTAGGTAACAACTATTAAAGATTTTACCAATCAATTATATATAATTTTATAGTATAAAGCTAAAAAAAAGCGATAATCAATTTCGATTATCGCTTTTTTCATTTATTCCCTGTGCTATAATTTCTTGAACAATCTCATGTTCTCCCTCTTCTAATTGTTCTTTTAAATGCTCTTGTTTTACAGTTTTCTTGTTGATGAAAAACTTTGCATATATGGGAAAATGATCAGATCCGAAATGTTCTAAACTTCTTAATTCATCAATAAATATATCCTGTGTATGAAACATTAAGTCGATAGGAAATCTTAAAAACCAATATTTGGTGTGAAAACTTGAAATGAATCCTCGACCAATCCTTCCGTCTATTGTTCCACTGGTTTTTCTAAATAATATAGAGGATTTCGCCCAGGCTACATTATTAAAATCTCCAAGGACAACACACGTGTCAGAGTTTTGTTTTATTTTTTTTGCAATACTCAAAAGTTCTCCATCACGTTCTTTGGAATTTTCCTCCTCCGTAGGACTTGGCGGTGGTGGATGGACGGCAAAGAAAGTAAATTCAAAATTATCAGCAGTTCTTATTTTCGCTTCAATACTTGGCAAATCATCTGCCACAAAATAATGAATACTGTGTTTTGCTATTTTTAATTTAGAATATAAATGCATACCGTAGGTATTGTTTAAAGCCACTTTGACATTGTATTTGTATTTTTCATCCAAAACTGAGAGTTCTTTTTCCCAATTTCCATCGGATTCCATTGTTAAAAAAATATCTGGATTGTATTTGTCAAGCAGTGCTATAAATTTTGCGTATTCTTTATTTTCTTGGAACACATTTGCCGAAAGAACAGTAATTATTTCTGAGGATATCTCACATTGCTCTTTTTGTATTGCCTTATGAAATGCGGTATATTTATACAGCGCTAGCACGTGAACCACTATACTTATTAATGTAAATAACTGAATTATACGTAACCAGGCAGTAGGTTCGTTTATTTGGATAAAACTGAGGGCCAAAGTTGTAATTTGTAAAATGAGTATTTGAATTTTACCAAATTCAAAAAATCTATAAAACCAATGTGTCAGTGGCATATGGGGTAAAACACTTGCGATAAGTAGTACGATAGAAATTGCGATGAACCACATAAACGTTATTTTGTCAGTAAAAATAAATAAAATTATGTAAATACTTGTTATTTCATTTTATTACCCTACTTTTGCAAACTAAAGAAAGGGGGTGTCTATATTATGTTAATTATACCAATTAAAGACGGAGAAAATATCGATAGAGCGTTAAAACGTTACAAA
>JAYTBZ010000165.1:0-8581 GCA_043736705.1 Flavobacterium sp.
GAAATGAATTAATTGGTCAACTTTTGCAAGAAAAAAATAAAGGAATGATCACTCAAGAACCAAAAAAAGCGGAGAAAAAAGAATACCACTGTGATACAATGGAGCAATAAATACAGATCATCACAGCAGATACTTTTCGAAAAAGTTTAGGAATTCTAAAAAAAAATCAAAAATGAGTAAAAAAATATACATATTGCTATTGGTGTTAAGTATATCATTAGCTACAAAAGCACAACTAACTCCAGCTCTTAAACAATCCAAATCAGTTCTTATTATTAATGCTACAGCACATTTAGGCAATGGAACTATTATTGAGAACAGCGCCATAGGATTTGTTGACGGAAAAATAAATTTAGTTGCAGATGCTAGAGTAATTCGATTAGCCAGTGGTGCTTACGACATTACCATCGACGCGAGCGGAAAACACGTTTATCCCGGGTTTATAGCTCCCAATTCTACATTAGGTTTAGTAGAGATTGATGCTATCAAATCATCAGATGATGAAGATGAAATTGGTGCCATGAATCCGAATGTACGAAGTATTATTGCTTATACAGCAGATTCCAAAGTGATAGAAACGGTTAGACCAAACGGAATTTTGATGGCCCAAATCACTCCACGTGGTGGGATAATTTCAGGTTCTTCCTCAATTGTTCAGCTTGACGCATGGAGCTGGAAAGATGCGTTAATTAAAGAAAATGATGGAATACACATGAACTTTCCAGCTACTTTCAAGAGAAGTGGCTCTTGGTTTGAACCAGGAAGTATTGAACCCAACAAAGACTACGCAAAACAGATTTTAGAATTATCAGCTTTCCTGTCTAACGCTAAGGCTTATTTGGGAGATAGCTCCAAAGAAAGAAATTTAGTTTTAGAGGCTACCAAAGGTCTATTCGACGGCAGTCAAACCTTATTTATGAATGCCAATGAAGAAAAGCAAATCATAGATGTGGTTCAATTTGCTAAAGAAAATGGCATCAAAAAACTGGTTATTGTGGGAGGATATGAAGCGTACAAAACAGCTGAATTATTGCAGAAAAACAATATTGCTGTATTGTTAAAGCGTGTGCATGACATGCCTGAAAACGAAGATGATGATGTTGATTTACCTTTTAAATCAGCCAAATTATTAACAGATAAAGGAGTGCTAGTAGGCCTAGAAAACAGTGGAGCAATGGAACGTATGAATACTAGAAATTTACCTTTTTTGGCTGGAACATGTGCTGCATACGGACTTGACAAAGAACAGGCACTACAATTAATTACTTCTAATACAGCCAAAATTTTAGGAATTGATGCACAATGCGGTACGCTAGAACAGGGAAAAGACGCCACGCTATTTGTATCCGAGGGTGATGCTTTAGATATGAGAACTAATAAATTGACCAATGCTTTTATTCAAGGTAGAATGATCAGCTTAGAAACGCATCAAACCAGAATGAACGAAAAATATAAAACAAAGTACAATCAAAAATAAAAAATACTATGGGACTATTTAATGCCATCCTAGGTAATGCATCTGAAGTCAACATTGAAGATATTTCAAGAGAATTTGAACCCATTTTAATTGATGGTGAAATCATTGAAAAAGCTTATAAACTTATTCGTGATATGTTTATTTTTACAAACAAAAGACTGATTTTAGTTGAAAAACAATTAGTTGGAACCAAAGTTGACTATATGTCGATTCCATATTCAAGCATTAAAAAGTTCTCTAAAGAAAGTGCCGGAATATTAGATATGGATGCTGAATTAAAAATTTGGCTGAATAACGACAATTCGCCTATTGTAAAAACATTTGGCAAAGGAGGAAATAATATTAATGAAGTTTATAAAATTTTAAGTCAACATCTTTTAAAGTAAACTTTTAAATTCCTTTTTTAAATTGGCACAAATCGAAATTATTTTTCGCTTGGTGCCAATTTTTTTATGTCAAATTTAAAATGCATACACTTAATTTGAAACGCGTATATTTTTTCATCAATTTCCCTTAACTGCAAAATAATATAAATACTAGATTAACAAATTGTAAATTTTTACTATTAATTATATTATACCCTTAAATAAATAGGGGTCATATTATCTAAATCATAAAAATATATCGATATAATATATATTTAAAGGGGTTGTTTATGATTTTTATAATTTTATCAAAATTTAAAACTAAAAACTATGCGAAAAATTATTTTAAGTGTGATATTATTCACAATTTTAGTAGTAACCCTTTTTTCAAATTACATTATAATTGATAGTCCTGCTCCGAAAGTACCAGTAAAATTTGACACTGGTGATACGGCTTGGATGATTGTAGCAACAGCACTTGTACTAATTATGACGCCAGGACTTGGTTTTTTTTATGGTGGGATGGTTGGTAAAAAAAACGTAATCAGCACCATGTTACAGAGTTTTATGGCTATGATATTGGTAACTGTTTTATGGGTTGTCATCGCTTTTGGTTTATCATTTGGCCCAACAATAGGAGGGATAATTGGTAACCCATTGCCAAATTTATTTTTTCAAAACGTAGGAACGAACACCGCATGGAGTCTCGCTCCGACTATTCCGTTTATGTTGTTTGCTTTGTTTCAAGCAAAATTTGCTATTATCACACCTTCATTAATCACAGGCGCATTTGCAGAACGAATTCGTTTCTGGGCGTACTTATTATTTATGGTACTATTTATACTATTGATTTATGCTCCACTGGCGCACATGACATGGCATCCAGAAGGTATATTCTTTAAAATGGGTGTATTAGATTTTGCTGGTGGAACTGTCGTGCATATGAGTGCGGGTTGGGCTGCACTAGCAGGAGCTATCTTTCTTGGCAAAAGAAAAATACAGAAAGTAAATCCTGCGCGTATCACTTATGTTTTACTAGGAACTGGTTTGCTATGGTTTGGCTGGTTCGGTTTTAATGCTGGATCCGCTTTAGGATCCAATGTATTGGCGGTTCAAGCACTAGGAACCACAACTGTAGCAGCTGCAGCTGCTGGAATGGCTTGGGTATTTCTTGATAAAATTTTGGGACACAAACTTTCTGCAATGGGTGCGTGTATAGGAGCTGTAGTAGGATTAATAGCGATTACACCTGCAGCCGGTTTCGTTACTATTCCTCATGCTATTTTTATTGGTGTTTTTGCTAGTTTAGTGAGTAACTTAGTGGTTAGTAAATTTCCAAAAGGTAAAATTGATGATGCACTAGATGTATTTGCATGTCATGGCGTCGGCGGAATGGTTGGCATGTTACTAACTGGCGTGTTTGCCTCAAAGTCAGTCAACGCAGTTGTTGGCGATAACCAAGGACTTATATTTGGAGATTCTACCCTATTTTTAAACCAATTGACAGCCCTAGTAATAGTTTCTATTTTTGCTTTTTCAGCATCCTATTTTCTATTTTTTATTGTAAACAAAATTACACCGCTCCGAGTTAGTGAAGAAAAAGAAGAATTAGGATTGGATATTTCTCAGCACGGCGAATTTTTATAAATGAGGTTTTTATTAAAATTTCAACAATATATTTTGGTTACTTAATAGCAATAATGAACTAGACTAGACACAAAAAAAGGCTATCCATACTGGTAGCCTCTTTGTTTTACTATGCAAATAAAGTTTTTACTATTTTAAAATGGTAAACTCTATTTTTGAATCGTTATAAATGCGGTGTGTTTGCTTTTGAAAATCTTCTGGTTTGGCATAAAAAATATTCTCTACAAAAGTTTGCGGATTCAAATCTATCAACGGAAACCAAGTACTTTGAACTTGGATTTGGATTTTATGTCCTTTTTTAAACGTATGAAAAACATCTTGTAACTTGATATTAACTGCCGTTTTCTCATTTGCAACAAAAGGTTCTGGCTTTGAAAAACTGTTTCTGAAACGTCCTCGCATTACTTCACTGCGAACCATCATATGATAATTACTCATTTTTAAATAAGGAGCAACTTCTTTAGTTTCTGGCTCGTCACTTGGAAAAACATCTATTACTTTCACAATCCAATCTGCGTCAGTTCCTGTTGTAGAAACTTGTAATTTAGCTAAGATTTCTCCCGCTAGTGACATATCATCAGCTAATACTTCTGTCTCAAAAACAATTACATCTTGACGCTTGGCAGCAAATCGCTGATCATCAGTCATGTATTTTCTTGGTGTAAAACCTTGCAGTATATCCTCTGAGGAAGGAACAGGTTTCTTTGGATCACTAACAAACTCTTCAAAAGCAACGTTTTTCTTAGCCATTCTAGACAATTTGTTCTCTTGCAAAAAGAAATCTTGCTTTACTGTATTTTGCGGGGGCCAAGTATCGTATGTCTTCCACTCTTTTCGCCCAGAATCAAAAACATAAGCTTCAGGTAATTTATTCTCGCCTTTACCATTGTCCTTTAAAAAATGACGAAAGAAATTTGCTTCTATATTTTTTTGATAAAAACCTGAAATACTATCTCCAAAATTGATATTTCCTATTACCTGTTTTGCGGAATTTCTAGCCCAATCGCCATGACTCCAAGGTCCCATAACAATAGTGTTGTAGTTTTTACTATTTTTTTCAATCGTACTGTACGTATTTAATGGACCATATAAATCCTCTGCATCAAACCAACCTCCTACTGTCATTACAGCTGGCTTGATATTCTTTAAATGTTGTATTAGTCCACGTTTCTGCCAAAAATCATCGTAACTGGAATGATCTTTCAGCTCCTGCCAAAACTCATTATCCTTACCATAATATTTGTCCAAATTTGACAAAGGTCCAGCATTTAAGAAAAACTGATAATCATCTTTGGTACCAACGTCTGCAAATTTAAACCAATCTTCGGTGGTTCTCTTAGTCTTTTGAGGTCCAAATAATGGTGTTACTTTCCAATAGCTCAATAAATAAGCCCCATTGTGATGAAAATCATCAAAAAAGAAATCAGCTATACAAGCTTGTGGAGATACTGCTTTTAACGCGGGATGATTACTTAATAATGAATAAGTCGCATAAAATCCAGGATATGAAATTCCCCAAGTTCCTACATTTCCATTATTGTTTTCTACATTTTTAACCAACCAATCAATAGTATCATAGGTATCAGAGGCTTCATCTATGTCGTTTTTATTTTTCTTGTTTGGAATAAAACCGCGCATATTATCATATAAACCATCACTCATATAACGACCTCGAACATCTTGATAGACTACTATATAACCCTCTTTCATCATCGTTTCGCTTGGCGAAATACTCCTTTTGAATTGATCTGCTCCATACGGGGCACAATCATAGGGAGTTCTTTGCATAATAATAGGAAACTTTTTAGAAAGATCCTTGGGGGAATAAATACATGTAAAAAGTTCAACTCCATCGCGCATCTTGATATGCACTTCTTTTTTAGTATAATTAGCTGCAACATAATTTGTTGCTTTGTCTTGAGCAAAAAGAATTACGCACACAAAAAGCAGCGCAATACTGAATAGTTTTTTCATAATTTTTTTAAATTAAAATAGTCTCTAAAGATAAAAAATCTGTTGGAATATCATGAGAATGTGTAGACAATTTTATAGTTTTCAAATCGCTACGACTTCTTTTTACACAAAAAAATCAACTTAATATTAAAAGTATATCTGGCATTCTTTTAGTTTAAAATAATGATATGCAAAAACATACTTTTCAATAAATATGATTCTACTGTATTTGAAATATTATATTTAAATAAAGAAATAATAACTAAAAAAGCACTGAATGCTATAATAAATAGCATTCAGTGCTTTTTTTATTAATTGTAATCTTTTTTATTTTTGAAAACTATCTATTCCAGCTTTTAACCACTCTTTGTAGGCATTGATATCTGAATTGTAACTCTCCGGCTTATCAGACAACATCATTCCATCAGTGTCTAATATAATGTAATATGGCTGTGCATTTGCCTTAAATTTTGTAATTTGAAAATCACTCCATTTATTCCCGATACTTATAATATTTTTACCCGTTTCTTTTGATACATATTGTTCTTTTTTAGGCAATTCTCTTTTATCATCTACATACAAAGAGATTAATACTACTTCATTTTGTAGTATTTTTAAAATTGCAGGATTAGACCAAACAAAGTCTTCCATTTTTCTGCAATTGACACATGCATACCCTGTAAAGTCAAGTAAAATAGGCTTGTTTACAGATTTGGCATAAGCCAAACCTTTATCATAATCTTCAAAAGCAATCAAATCATGTGGTCCTAAATGTGCGCCTTCTGGCAAACTTAAAGCTGATGCGTTTGAGCCTCCTTTTGAATTTCCTACTCCATAAGGGCTTTCACTATAAGTCATTGGGGGTGGAAAACCCGAAATTAATTTTAATGGTGCTCCCCAAATTCCAGGAATCAAATAAACAGTAAAAGCTAAAACTACTAATCCCAAATATAATCGTCCTACTGAAATATGATTTATGGGACTATCATGCGGCAATGTAATTTTTCCGAATAAATAAAAGGCCAATGTTCCAAAAATGACAATCCAAATTACCAGAAAAACCTCTCTCTCAAGAAAATGCAATTGCAATACCAAATCTGCATTCGACAAAAATTTAAATGCCAATGCTAATTCTAAAAATCCTAAAACTACTTTGACAGTATTCAACCAACCACCTGATTTTGGCAATGAATTCAACCAACCAGGAAACATAGCAAACAACATAAAAGGTAAGGCTAAGGCCAAAGAGAAACCAAACATTCCTATAATTGGTGCTATTCCGCCTTTAGAAGCTGCTTCGACTAAAAGAGTTCCTACGATTGGTCCCGTACAAGAAAAAGATACAATTGCTAAAGCTAGAGCCATGAATAAAATACCTATTATTCCGCCCCTGTCAGCTTGATTGTCTACTTTGTTAGCCCAAGAATTAGGCAACATAATTTCGAAAGCACCCAAAAATGACGAGGCAAATACAACAAGCAGTATAAAGAATATGATATTGAACCAAACATTTGTAGAAAGTGCGTTCAAGGCGTCGGCACCAAAAATCCAAGTCACTAAAAATCCCAACACCACATAAATAAAAATAATTGCAATGCCATAAATAATAGCATTTCTAATTCCTTTAGCTTTAGTTTTACTTTGTTTTGTAAAAAAACTCACTGTCATGGGAATCATTGGGAACACACAAGGGGTTAGCAATGCTGCAAATCCTGATAAAAAAGCTATAAAGAAAATGGACCACAATCCTCTTTTCGCTGCAGGTTTTGGGTCTACAGTTGAAACTCTCTCGGGCTTAATATCTTGTTTTTCATCAACAGTACTATTAGAAACTGCTGGAGCTACTTTTGCGGAGTCAATAGGGACTAAATCAGTTGTGATTGCAGTTTCAAGTGATTTAACAGCAGGAACTTTAATTGTAAAGTTTTTCTCAACATTAATGCAAACATCTTTACAAACCTGATAATTAAAATCAACTTTTATTTCCGCAAGCTTTGGATTTGTAATGCTAATTTCTTGTTGGATTTGAGCCTTTTTCTCAAAAAAAGTTTCATTTACTTCAAAAATATCATTGTAAGCCGTTCTTGTTTTACTTTCTTTAGCTTTACCGACTAAGTTGAAATTCCCTTTTTGATTTTTGAAGATAATTTCTAATGGTAATGGTCCTCCATCTGGAGTAAACTGGGAATACAAATGCCAATCATTTTCGATTACAGCATTGAATGTTAAGATATAGTTTGTCTCTGATTTTTTCTCTATTTTGGTAATCCATTTTGCGGGATCTAAAATTTGCGCATTCCCATTGGTGTAAGCCAAAAAAGCAATGAATAAAAATAATAGTTTCTTCATTAGTTCAATTGTATTTTAAGTATATTATTTGTTGTTGTATCAATTTTAAAACGTTCATCCTGACGAATCCCAATAACCCAAACGATTGCATTATCAGAACATAAAATCCAAACGTTTTCCTTTTCTAGCAATGACAATTTTTCGTCTTTAAAAAGCTTACTTACTTTTTTAGATTTTCCATTCATGCCAAAAGGTTGAAAAACATCTCCCTCATTCCATCTTCGCAAAACTAGGGGATAATGGATTTTATCGGCGTCTACAAAGATAGTTTTATTTGAACCGATACTAATGTCAGCTACTTTACAAAATAAAAGATTTAAGGGAATATTAACTTCCGATTCATGTTTTTGGATATAATAATTATCATTTGAATCTATAAAATCTATCGGACTTAATATTAAGAAAATTCTATCTTTTAATAATCTATATTCTGGTGAAAAAACGTATTTGCCAGATTGGCTTTCGACCAAATCATAGATATCATCCCATGCCGAAAATCCAAATTCTTTCAGCCATTGATACAAATAGGATTTGTAATTGGGTAATTTTTTTAGTTTCTTTAAATCAAAATATATGGTATCATTTTCTTGCCTAGCTACTTGCTGGTAAATCATAATAGATGCATCTTCAGCCATAACTTGTGCTTCTTGCAAATACGTTTGCGTTTTATGAAATGACGAAAGAAAATTTGGATTCAATTCCTTTAACATCGGAACCAAATGATGGCGAATTTTATTTCGAAGGTATTTATCGGATGCATTGCTGCTATCTTCTCGCCATTGAATAGTAT
>JAYTBZ010000166.1:0-3881 GCA_043736705.1 Flavobacterium sp.
GAAATATTAAATAGACAATCCTTACCTTTGCGCTCGAATTTTAATCAAAAGGTTCAAGAATATTTTAATAAAAAATGATCAATTTTAATTACGAAACCGACTTTAATTTAGACAACGAAGAAGCTATTGCAGCTTGGTTGGGAAATGTCATTACTTCGGAAAACAAAAAAGAAGGAGAGATAAATTACATCTTTTGCGATGATGAGTATTTACACAAAATTAATGTAGAATATTTGAATCATGATACACTAACGGACATCATTAGTTTTGATTACTCTATCGGTAAAGAATTACACGGCGATGTCTTTGTTTCTATCGAAAGAGTGAAAGAAAACGCTGTTGATTTTAAAGTTCCTTTTGAAGAAGAATTAAAACGCGTTTTGGTTCACGGAATCCTACATTACTGTGGTTATAAAGATAAAGGAGATGCTGAAGAGCTTTTGATGCGTTCTAAAGAGGATGAAAAAATAGCCATGTTTCACGTGGAACAATAACGGTATGCTAAACCTCAAACCAAAAGCGTTTCACGTGGAACACAAGTCTTGGTTTAAACGATAAGTTTGCGATGTTTCACGTGGAACACAACACAGATTTCAAAATTACAATCCTGTATAAGGATTAAACTATAAAGAAGATGTTTCTAAATGAATATGATGTGATAGTTGTGGGCGCTGGTCACGCCGGTTCTGAGGCTGCAGCTGCCGCTGCAAATTTGGGATCCAAAACCTTATTAGTAACTATGAGTTTGCAGAACATTGCTCAGATGTCATGCAACCCAGCGATGGGCGGAATTGCTAAAGGACAAATTGTGCGTGAGATTGATGCGCTTGGAGGTTACTCAGGAATTGTCTCTGATAGAACTGCAATCCAGTTCAAGATGTTGAACAAATCTAAAGGTCCTGCAATGTGGTCGCCGCGGGTACAAAGTGATCGAATGCGATTTGCTGAAGAATGGAGAATGATGTTGGAAGCAACTCCAAATCTTGATTTCTATCAAGAAATGGTTAATGGTTTAATAATCGAAAACGGAAGAATAAAAGGAATTCGTACTTCGCTTGGAGTAGAAATTCGATCTAAATCGGTTGTATTGACCAATGGAACTTTCCTGAATGGTTTAATTCATATTGGCGAAAAACAATTTGGTGGAGGAAGAGCAGGCGAGAGTGCTGCTTATGGAATTACTGAAGATTTAGTTGCAGCTGGTTTTGAATCCGGACGAATGAAAACAGGAACACCTCCAAGAGTCGATGGACGATCTTTGGATTATTCCAAAATGAACGAAGAAAGAGGAGATGCAAAGCCAGATAAGTTTTCTTATTCGGATGTTACATCTCCGCTGGTTCATCAAAAATCTTGTCATATGACTTATACATCTCTTCAAGTTCACGACATCTTGAGAGAAGGTTTTGATCGTTCACCAATGTTTAACGGGAGAATAAAAAGTCTTGGTCCAAGATATTGTCCGTCGATTGAAGATAAAATTAATCGTTTTGCTGATAAGGAAAGACATCAATTATTTGTCGAACCAGAAGGGTGGAATACGTGTGAGGTTTATGTAAATGGATTTTCAACTTCGCTTCCTGAGGATATCCAATTCAAAGCGTTGAGTTCTGTTGCGGGATTTGAAAAAGTTAAATTCTTTCGCCCAGGGTATGCAATCGAATATGATTATTTTCCGCCGACACAATTGAAACATACCTTAGAAACAAAATTAGTTGAAGGATTGTATTTCGCTGGACAAATAAACGGAACAACCGGATATGAAGAAGCAGCTTCTCAAGGATTAATGGCTGGTATAAATGCGCATTTAAAAGTGCATGAAAAAGCACCGTTAATTTTAAAAAGAGACGAAGCGTATGTCGGAGTTTTGATTGATGATTTAATCACGAAAGGAACAGAAGAGCCATACAGAATGTTTACGTCTCGTGCAGAATACAGAACGCTATTGCGTCAGGATAATGCGGATTTCAGATTGACGCCAATGTCACATGAAATAGGTCTGGCTTCAGAAGCGCGTTTGCGTAGAATGGAACACAAGTTAAAAGAATCCGAAAAAATGGTCGCTTTCTTCAAAGAAACAAGTGTTTCTGTTGCGGAGGCAAATCCTATTTTAGAGTCAAAAGATACGGCGCTGATTACACAAGGAGATAAAATGTTTAAAGTGTTTTCTCGTCCGCAAATTGATTTGGAAGACATCCTGAAATTCGAGAAGGTTGCAGCGTATGTTGCAGAAAACGATTTAGATCAAGAAATTTTGGAGCAAGCAGAAATCCAAGTTAAGTATTCTGGTTACATCGAAAAAGAAAGAAATAATGCAGATAAACTGCTTCGATTGGAAGATGTAAAAATCCCTGAGAATTTTGACTATGAAAAAATCAAATCTATGTCGATTGAAGCGAAACAGAAATTAAGTAAGATTCGCCCGGTTACCATTTCTCAAGCATCAAGAATCAGTGGTGTTTCACCAAGTGATGTTTCGGTGTTGTTGATTTATATGGGACGTTAGGAATTGTAAAGTTTTGATTGCTTCGATAGTTCGAGCATAGCTTTCGGGTAACGTTTTTTGATTGCAGATGTACTAAAGATCTGAAATCAAAAATCGTTAATCTTAATTCTTAATTCAACTGTTCCACGTGAAACTACGCTGTGAAGCTTTGCTATAATTGAATAATTATAAAAATAAATAATTCAGCCCTGAAAGCATCCGTTGGAGTTTTCAGGGTTTAGTTTAAAATTAAAATATAAAAGCACTATTAATTAATGGATATTTCAAACCAACAGCCTTTTTTAACCGTTAAAGATTATTCTGTTTCGCAGGAAACATTTGATTTGGTTTACGACCAACAATTAGATATGTTGATTACAACGCCACAACCTAGTTTGGAGAATTTAGGAAAGTATTACGAAAGCGTAGATTATATTTCGCATACCGATAGCAAAAGATCCCTTTTTGAAAAAGCGTATCATTTTGTAAAAGGCATTGCGCTTAAAAATAAATTGAATTTAATTAACTCTTTGCAATTAGATAAAGGAAGCATTTTAGATATAGGTGCAGGAACAGGAGATTTTTTATCAGTGGCCAAAGAAAACGGTTGGCATACGATAGGAGTAGAGCCAAGTGAAAAAGCAAAAGCGATTGCAAAAAAGAAAGGCGTTTCATTTGTTGCGGAAACTAGCGAATTAGGCGATCATTCTTTTGATGTGATTTCGATGTGGCATGTTTTAGAACACGTTCCAAATTTAGAAAACCAAATCAAAGAATTGAAACGATTATTAAAACCTAACGGAACTTTAATTATTGCTGTTCCTAATTTCAAATCTTTCGATGCAAAACATTACGGAAAGTTTTGGGCTGCTTATGATGTGCCGATTCATTTTTGGCATTTCTCTAAAACAGCTGTAAAAATGCTTTTCGAAAAAGAGACAATGAAATTGGTAAAAGTACTCCCTATGAAGTTTGATTCGTTTTATGTGAGCTTACTTTCAGAAAAATACAAAACAGGAAAAATGAATTATGTCAAAGCTTTTTTTATCGGATTGCGATCAAATTTTAAAGCAAAGCAAAATTTGGAGTATTCATCACATATTTACATCCTTAAAAACAAGTAAAAATCATTTTAAACGCATTTAAACATCGATTTTTAATCAATCCACATCAGTTATAGGGATTTGAAAGAAGGTTCATTTAAATAAAGATATGAAAGCCGATTTTAATAGTTGTAAATTATATCAAAATCAATCGCAATAATAAAATCCTATAATATAAAAAAAGAAGCATTTTATAAACTTTATGTCAATCCTATCTATTTTTTTATATTTTTGTCCATATTACTCAAAACTAGAAATTCAATAAAATGAAATCAATGATCTACGAATACCAA
>JAYTBZ010000167.1:0-1736 GCA_043736705.1 Flavobacterium sp.
GGTAGATGTTGAAATAAATGAGGAGCATTTTAAATTAAAAGAGGGAACTTCGGGTACTGCAATTAAAATTGCGGAAGCATTGGATGTTGAAAAAGAGAATATAAATTCGGTTAGGACAGGGGGTATTGTGGGGAAACATGAAATAATTTTTGGATTTCCATTTCAAACGGTTCGACTGATTCACGAATCCATTTCAAGGGAAGCATTTGGTAGCGGAGTGATTTTTGTTGCCGAAAATTTAAAAAATAAAAGTAAAGGTTTGTATAATTTTGAGGATATTTTACAACCTTATTTTACGACTTAGATTATAAAGGTCCATTCTTCGGACCTTTCGGCTTCGCCTTTTCGGGATACCATAATGATTTTATTATACAAAAAAGTCGAACATTTCTGTTCGACTTTTGTCGGGGTGGCAGGATTCGAACCTGCGGCCTCCTGCTCCCAAAGCAGGCGCGATAACCGAGCTACGCTACACCCCGAAAGCGGGTGCAAATATACAATTCTTTTTAGCTTATGCAAATAATTTGAAAAATAAGAACAGTAATTAAATTGCAATTATTGCAACTTTTCCCAAAGTATCAAAAACCATTGTGAAACGAACGTTTTCTAGCCCAGATGACAGCGAAAAGCTTTGCAGCATCACTACTAAATTTTCTTGAACTAAAAGAGCGACTGAAAGAAGCTCCTTTTAGGGCTTTAGAAAATTTAGCAGTGATGCAAAAACTTGCAGCGGACAGCTGGATTAGCTTCTAGAAAGCAAAATTTAATTTGAAAATGATCTATACAATTACCGACTAATCAAGCTTTAACGAATGTTAACAAAATAGATTTTTAGAAACCATAAATAATTGTATTTTTACGGTTCAAAATTTAGAAAATAAATGGGCAAAATCATCGCGATTGCTAATCAAAAAGGAGGAGTTGGAAAGACTACAACATCAGTTAATCTTGCTGCTTCATTAGGAGTTTTAGAAAAAAAAGTGTTACTTATAGATGCTGATCCACAGGCAAATGCTTCTTCAGGATTGGGTATTGATGTTGAATCTGTTGAAATCGGTACGTATCAAATTCTAGAGCACAGTCACACTCCCAAAGAGGCCATTGTAAAATGTTCTGCACCTAATGTAGATGTTATTCCATCACATATTGATCTTGTTGCTATTGAAATCGAATTAGTCGATAAAGAAAATAGAGAATACATGCTAAAAAAAGCATTGGAAAGCATTAAAGATGAGTATGATTACATCATTATTGATTGCGCTCCATCACTTGGATTACTTACCCTGAATGCGCTGACTGCAGCTGACTCAGTGGTAATTCCTATTCAGTGTGAGTATTTTGCTCTAGAAGGTTTAGGGAAATTATTAAATACCATAAAAAGTATCCAGAAAATTCACAATCCAGATTTAGATATAGAAGGGCTTTTGTTAACCATGTTTGATTCTAGATTGCGTTTGTCCAATCAAGTTGTAGAGGAGGTTCAAAAACACTTTAACGATATGGTTTTTGACACTATCATTCAAAGAAATGTAAAATTGAGTGAGGCTCCAAGTTTTGGAGAAAGTATAATAAACTACGATGCAACCAGCAAAGGAGCTATTAACTACTTGCATCTTGCCCAAGAAATAATTAAGAAAAATAGCAAATAGTTTTATGGCACAAGCAATTAAAAAACAAGCCTTAGGAAGAGGATTATCTGCATTATTGAAAGATCCAGAAAACGATATCAAATCCGT
>JAYTBZ010000168.1:0-19299 GCA_043736705.1 Flavobacterium sp.
CCTAAAAAAAGCGGCTTCTCAAAAGGCCTTATTTGAATTGTAACGTCGTGAAATTTGAAGATTATGTTAGAAAAAAGAGGTTTTTTCACAGCCTGACGTTCTGGCACTACAGCGGGTTTGGGACTAAATTAAACCCTATTTTCGGATTTGCCAAATATTCCAAATACAAGACCATTTTTCCATTAAGCCCAATGCCCAAATCCGTTGTAGTGGCTGTTACAGGAAGCCTTTTTTATCGTTCAATATTTGTTTTCTAACACCTAGTTACTAATACTAAATAGACATTGAGTCCATTACTTTCTAATCCTCCTGATGTTCTGACCAACAACGAGTTCCGCCTTTAACTTCTTTAATTTTAATTTTCCCACTTCTGATATCATCTTTATCAATGATAAAAACTTTTTTGTAATTTGAACCTATTAATAGTTCCAAATCACATTGGGTAAATCTTTGTAAATCTTCAAGACGCAATATTTTGTCGTAATTAGTTTTTAAAAATGAGTCCTTTTCATGAAATTCATTACTAGTTTCAGCAGAACTAAAGCGACTTAAATGTGTAAAACTGACATAAGAGCAATTAAATTGGAAGTCATAAGTTTCTTGTCGTATGCTTTTTAATTTATTTATATCAAGAATGTATTGCATATTTTTTCCTCTCCCAATAGATGAATAAATCGTATCTGAAAAATTCAATCGTTCATACTGCATATTTTTTTCTCTTTCAATAAGTAAATAAATCGTATCTAAAGATTTCACTCGTTCAAATTCTTTATCATAAAAATATTTTGTCAGATTTAAGTAATTATTTAAAAACGTCTTTCTGTCTTTAGGAAAAGAAAATTTGTCTTCAATATTAGTCTCGGAGTAACTATAAAAAAGCTTTAAAGTTTTGGTATCTTTATAAAACGATACCATATACCTACCTAAATTCTCAATAGGGATTCTATTTTTTTTATCAATTTCATTAATTATTTTTTTTGGGTCAATCGAGACCAATGAATCAATTATAGACTTACAATTCTTCGCATTAATATTATTCAGCTCTACTATATTGTTAATTATAGTGTCTTTGCATATTGTATAGCATTTAACTTTATTGTTTTTTAAAGAGATAAATTTGCTATCGTCCAAATATATAATTAGTGCATCCTTATCTTCATTCACGATATCTCTAATTTTATCTCCTTTTTTTTCATTATCAATATGCTCGTATTTAGAAAAGATAAAAGCGGAATCAACTTTATCTTGTGAATAGATAGTTGAAAAAAATAATAAGAGGATAACTAAAATATAATTCATTATTATTAGGTTAATTTTGTGGTAAGGTTTCCTGTAACGTTCTCGCGCTACAGCGGGTTTGGCACTAAATTAAGCCCATTCTTCGGATTTGCCAAATCATTCCAAATACAAAACCAACTTTCCATTAAGCCAATTGCCCAAATCCGTTGTAGCGTGTGTTAGTGGCTGGTATTATTTCCACTACTAAATTTTCTCAAAATAACGAATTGGATTTGCCATTCCTCTAATTTTCGGCACTTCTTTGTTCATATAAATATCAAGGATTTCTTTCGCAGTAATTTCTGAACCTTCAAATCCCCATCTTTTTGTTCCTCTATATTCAATATCTTGAACCCATTTTTCTGGTTTAAATATTGCTCTTATTACACCTTTATATTCGGCTAAAACAAAATCTGAATTTTTTGCTCTGTTTTTGTCTAAAACCCACCAACCTCTAGTTGCTTCATAAATATTTGGTCTGTCATAAACTGGATTATCGCTTTTCTTTTTCCGTTTATTGTCGTAAGTTTTATTTATGTTGATAACTAAAACTTTATGTTTTATATCTTCTTTTTTTAATTCTTCACAGTTATAAAGTATTTCACATTCATTAACAGTTTTAATTCCTTGATTAAATGAATTATGTCCTGCGACAATATTTGAAATTTTAGCAACTTCTGCAAAATCTCTAAAAGTTAAAAAGTCAATTAAAACTGATTCAACAATTAACGCTTCTTTTTCTTCTAATCCGTGTTTAACTATGAAGTGTTTTACTTTTAAATTGACTGTTTTAATAGCTCTAATTGTTTCTAATTTTTCACTAACGCTTGGATTAAATATTGCTTCATTAATATGAGAAAAAACACGATTTCCATAACCTTTTCCAACATAGAATATTTTATTATCTCTTGGGTCAATTAAAATATAAACATAAGATTTTAATTCTTCTTGTGTCTTTTGTGAAAATAATTCTGTCATAATTCGTTGTTTTTCTGCGATTTGCGAGATACTAGCCACTAACGTCCCCGCGCTACAAGCAGTTTGGGATTAAATTAAGCCTTATCTTCGGATTTGCCAAATCTTCCAAATACAAACCAATTTTCCCATTAAACCAAATGCCCAAATTGTTTGTAGCGTGTGTTAGCGTTTGTTGCGACACGCTGGTTGAGCACCTTTGATTATCAATTTCAATATTCTATTCCAATTGCGGAAGTTTTTCCACTTTCAAAATCCATCCCAAAAAGCACTTTCAATCAGACCGAATTTTGGAGAATAAAGTTCATTTTAAACTTCCCAAATAATCGACAAAAAAAATCCGCAAAAAAAATCGAATTTCAAATTCCATTTTAAATTCTACTTCGAAAATCCGCAATTAATTCCGTTCGATTTTCGGCGGTAGATTAGGAGGAGATTAGGTTCAATTTTTTAATTCTGATTAAAGTAAATGGTCGATTTCCACGGAGCAATAAACGCTAACGTCCCGCTACTACAACGGGTTTGGGACTAAATTAAGCCCTGTTTTCGGATTTGCCTAATCATCCCAAATACAAAACCAACTTTCCATTAAGCCTATTCCCCAAATCCGCTGTAGTAGCTGTTACCAGCTGACTATTTTATCAGATTTCTTTTTTTCTCCATTTTTCTAAATTTACGGATGAAATAAATAAAAATTATTCCTAACAATATTTTAAATAAAGTAATCCAATAATTATATGGTTCTGTAACCTGTTTTAAGTTTTCGGAATCATTAATTTTAATTGATTTGAAAAAAATCTCTTTATTTTTTTGACTGTAAGATGCTACTTTGGAATAGATAAATTCATAAAAAATACCATCCAAATATAAAATTAAACTTTGTCCATTTTCTTCTTCTGAATTTTCACTCTTAAACGTTAATTTATAAGCTAAATAATTATTGAAAGTTATTTGAGTTGAGTCTTTAATATACATTCCTTTTTTGGAAAAGCCTTTTAGCTGTCCAGCTATGAACTGTTTATAATTTTTTATTAATTCAATTTGACTTTGTGGAAGATTTGGTTCAATTTCATCATTAGTTAAAATTTTTAATCGAATCGCCACATAGGATTCTTCTTTTGAATTTAAATAATATGTTTTTAGAATAGTTTTTATACTTTGATTAAGAGTGTCAGTTTTTGCAACATTCTCAAGTGTTTCTGGTTTGTTTGGAAATTTAATCGTAATGTTTTCATCAATCGATGTTTGACTGAAAATAATTCCCGAAAATAGTAAAGTTAAAAGTGTGAATGTTTTATTCATAAATCTTCTTATGTTCCTGATTCTGTTTAGTTTGCTGGTAACGTCCCGCGGCTTCGCGAGGTTTGGGACTAAATTAAGATTTATTTTTCGGTTAAGCACAAAATTTTCAAATACAAGACCAACTTTAAATTAAGCCTAAAACCCAAATCTTGCGAAACCGCTGTTAGCGGTAGTTTTTGTGGTTTTAGTTCCTTAAATAACGAAATACATTATATGATTTTTCTTTTACTAATTTTTCCAATAGTGATTTTTCAAATCCCGATTCAATTAAGAAACTACAAATTAATAATAGTCTTAATTTTTCATATAAAAGAATCAATTCAACACCATGAGCGGCTCCGCTTTCTTGATCTTTATTAAAGTGTGTATAATAATTCCTTGATTTTGAAACGTCTTTTATAAAAGCTGTATGTTCTCCAATCATCTTGTCAAGTTCGTTGTTGGAAAATTCTTTAAGTAGATATTTTAATCTTGTATCATAAAAGTGTTTAGGCGGTTTTGAAATTTGAGATTTCACCCAATTTTTTAAATCGTCGGGTGCTTTTTCAACAATTCTATTTACCTTTTCATTAAACGCTTCATCTTGTTCTGTTTTTGGTGTATCATCAGTTAGGTCTAATCTTCTATGAAAGCTTTCTGCAGCTTGGGCAACGTTTATGAATAGATTTTCTAAAAAATATTGTGATACATAATATTGACTCAACACTAAGTTGAATGGAGCCTCAAATCGTTCGTAGTTATTAAACCATTTTTGTATAATATTTTCAAAATCATTTTTTATATCATTATATGTAAAAAGCATTTCATAGCCTTGCTTTTTTTCTTCGAACTTCAATTCTGGATTTATTATTTGATATCCATCAATTGGTTTTTCTCCATGAGTTTCAATAAACTTATCACAGTACAACTCCATACTTTGAATTCTGACAGGTTTTTGCAATGACGCTGATAGGAAGTTGTTAAACTTTCTTAGTAAGTAAATGAATTCATTTAGAGTAGTGTATTTTTTAGTATGAAAAGAAAATATAGTTCGTTGACTTAGTTTAAGTTCTTTGCTGAACCGTGACCGCATAGGATAATTTGATAAAAATTTAATTTCCATATCCAAGTCATCGTTTATTTTTACATTAATCGAATCAGGAGTTTTATAGTGTATTGTTTTTGTATCATTTTTATAATCATTTTCTGTGTCAAGTCCGCTAATACCAATCCATTCATCGAGATTAAAAATTTCAGTGTAAATTTTTTGAAATACTAAATCTTCTTTTCTTAATATATGCTGTCCCTTTAAAATAGATGTGATTTTGAAGTTTAATGTTGATAATCTATCTTCATTCCTTTCAGGAAAGTTGTCAGATTTTTTTCTTGGAATTCCAGTAGAAGAATTAAATTGGCATTGTGCTAGAGTTATTTCATCACCATCCGTTGTCACACCTAATATTATATCTTCACCATCATAATTGGAATAGTCATAGAAACTTCCAATTAATTCAAGCACGTTTATGTTATTTTCATAATCGTACTTTAAAATACCAGGAATTTTTTTTTTAACATTCGAAGGCAAAAACCATAAACCTTTATACTCAAATTTTTCAATCATTATTTATAAGTTTTGATTTTTTCTATGGTCGCTCTGAAAATTACCGCTAACTAGTATATATGCGAAACAAACCTTCGTGTATGCACCCGAATTTGGGTAGATTGGCGAAGGTTTGTCTCGCTTTTTGTTTTTTCAAATATAGTAAATTTCTGTTATAAATCATCAAACGGACTTTTAATTTGTTGCAGACTTTTCGTACTTACGTGCGTGTAAATTTCGGTAGTTTTACTGCTACTATGCCCTAATAATTCTTGTATGTAGCGCAAATCGGTACCACTTTCAAGTAAGTGTGTCGCAAAGCTGTGTCGCAACCAATGCAAGGTGGCGGGTTTTGTTATTCCTGCTTTTTTGAGAGCCTGTTTCAATATCAGTTGTAAACTTCTGGCATCATAAGGTTGACCTTTGATTTGTCCTTCAAATAAGTACTTCATGGGTTTGTGAATGATATAATATTCCCGCAGCATTTCTAAAATTTTGGGCGATAATGGGGCAATGCGATCTTTTTGACCTTTTGCTTTTTTTAGTAAAACCAAATTTCGTTTAGAGTCTATATGAACGGGTTGCAATGCTAATAATTCACCACAGCGCAGGCCACAACTGTATAGGAGCGAAAGCATCATTTTATGCTTGAGGTTGTTGTGGGCATTCAAGATTAGTTTTACCTCTTCTTTGCTTAATACATTGGGTAATACTTTGGCGCGTTTGGGTCGGTGTATCTTGTCAATGTCAATTTTAGTGTCCAATACTATTTTAAAAAAGAGTTTGATAGCATTTACAATTTGGTTTTGATAGGATTCAGATAATTTTTTATTCAGGATGTAGTTGTTATTGAACAGGATTACATCATTGTTATCTATTTCGGGGATATTTTTTTCGGGAAAAAAGAGTAAAAATGTTTTTAAAGCCTCAGAATAAGTGGTTATGGTGTTCGGGCTGTACCGTTTGGATAGCAACCATTGTTTGAATTTTTCTAAATAGTGAATTGCTTCTAGAGAAAGTTGCTGTATCGAATCTGGAAGGAGTTCAAACTGGATTCTGTTTTCAATAGTATCAGGTATGTGCCACAGTTTTTTTTGTTGGCTCCATCTAGCGCCTCTTATTTGCTTGACTTGTTGTATGAGTTCTTGGTTTTTTTCAAAATAGAGTGCAATTCTATTTTCGTCTCTATGTTTTAACGGTGCTGCTTTCCAGTTCATTGCGAAATTGTTTGATGATTTAAAGATACTTGTTTTATTGTGACTTTGTATTTAATACGTGTGTTTTTTGTAGGATTGTTCTTTTTTTTGTGTAAGGGATAGAGGAGGTATCCTTGTAGTGAAACGGAAAGATAAAGCCGAAAGCCCGACCCGAAGTTTTTACGCAGGGGTACACCCAAGTGGGAATTAAAACTGTTAGGAGGGAATGAATGGCAGAAAATATTTTTTGATGTGGGTTTCAAATTAACCTATCTTTGCCAGCCGAACAATCGGGAGCAATACGTTGCATGATTTTTTTTTAGCTCCGTGATATTACAGCGACAGTATAGGGTTTTTTAAAGAAATATGTAGATAATACAATACAAAATGAAGTTTGATTTATTAAAAAAAGATCCGTTATCTAAGGCTAGAGCGGGAACTATTACTACCGATCACGGGGTGATTGAAACACCAATATTTATGCCCGTGGGTACTGTTGCTTCTGTTAAAGGGGTGCACCAGCGGGAACTAAAAAACGATATCAATCCTGATGTTATTTTAGGAAATACGTATCATTTATACTTGCGTCCGCAGACTGAAATTCTGGAAAAAGCAGGTGGTTTACACAAGTTTATGAATTGGGATAGAAATATATTGACTGATTCTGGGGGGTACCAAGTGTATTCTTTGAGTGCCAATAGAAAAATTAAGGAAGAAGGCGTTAAGTTTAAATCCCATATTGATGGTTCGTACCATTTTTTTACGCCCGAGAATGTGATGGAAATTCAGCGCACTATAGGAGCTGATATTATTATGGCATTTGATGAATGCACGCCATATCCTTGTGATTACAACTATGCGAAACGCTCGATGAAAATGACGCACCGCTGGCTGGACCGCTGCATCAATCACCTTGATACATTACCATTTAAATATGGTTACGAACAAACGTTTTTTCCTATTGTTCAAGGAAGCACGTATAAAGATTTACGAGCACAATCAGCAGAATATATTGCAAATTCTAACCAGCAAGGAAATGCGATCGGCGGTTTATCAGTAGGAGAACCTGCCGAGGAGATGTATGCAATGACTGAGGTGGTGTGTGAAATTTTACCCGAAGACAAACCGCGTTACTTAATGGGGGTAGGAACGCCTATTAACATTCTTGAAAATATAGCGCTGGGTATTGATATGTTTGATTGTGTGATGCCTACACGTAACGCCCGCAACGGAATGTTGTTTACGGCTCATGGAACCATTAATATTAAAAATAAAAAGTGGGAAGCCGACTTCTCGCCAGTGGATGAAATGGGAATCACATTTGTCGACACCGAATATACTAAGGCGTATTTGCGTCACCTTTTTGCTGCCAATGAATACTTGGGGAAACAAATTGCTACGATTCACAACCTTGGTTTCTACATGTGGTTGGTGCGTGAAGCCAGAAAACATATCTTAGCAGGCGATTTCAAGCCTTGGAAAGAAATGATGGTAAAAAATATGAACCAGCGACTATAAAATAATTATGAATTATAAATTATGAGTTAGCGCGTAGCTCATAATTTATAATTCATCATTCATAATTTAAATTATGCTTACAATAATAGATAAATACATCCTTAAGAGATATTTAGCCACATTTGTGGTGATGCTGTTGTTGTTTATCCCCATCGGAATTGTTGTCGATGTATCAGAGAAGATCAATAAAATGCTCGAAAATAAAGTTGCGTTTTTAGAAATTGCGCTGTACTATTATAACTTTACGATTTATTTTGCGAATTCTCTTTTCCCTATATTTTTATTTTTATCGGTGATTTGGTTTACTTCAAAATTAGCCAATGACACCGAGATTATCGCTATTTTGAGTTCTGGGATTTCGTTTACACGTTTTTTACGGCCCTACATTATTGGTGCTTCTATAGTTTCTGTTTTTGTACTGTTGATGGGTTTCTTTGTCGTTCCCGCAGCCAGTGAAGGTTTTAATAATTTTAGGTATACGTACTTAAAAGGAGGTGGAAAAGAAGCCATGCGTGGTGATAATACAGATGTATACCGACAAATTAGCGATGACGAGTTTATTTATGTTAATAGTTTTAATGCAGAATCTAAGACGGCTTTTAATTTTTCATTAGAAAAGTTTAAAAATCAGAAACTAGTGCATAAAATTACCGCTTCCAGAATAACATACAACCCCAAGCAACGTAATTATACCTTATACGATTATACTAAAAGAACGGTAGGTGAGACCAATGATGTTATTGAAAAAGCTCCAGAAAAAAAAGCTGTTTTTACCTTTGATCTAGAGGATTTAGCGCCAGTGGTGTACATTGCTGAAACGTTGAGTTTAGGAAAACTGAATGCCTTTATTAAAAAAGAAAAAGCAAGAGGTTCCTCTAACATAAATGTGTATTTGGTGGTGTTGTATAAAAAATATAGTGTGCCTGTATCAGCATTTATTCTCACCATTATTGCGGTTGCCGTTTCGGCTATGAAGCGACGTGGCGGTATGGGAACCAATCTAGCAATAGGGATTGCATTGGCTTTTGCCTTCGTATTTTTTGATAAAATTTTTGGAGTATTAGCTGAGAAATCGAGTATTCCGCCACTTTTAGCCGTGTGGCTGCCTAATATAGCCTTTGGAATTTTAGCCATTTATTTGTTACGAAATGCAAAACGATAAATTAAAACCATACTTAAACCTCCATTTAATCGTTTTTATTTGGGGATTTACGGCCATTCTAGGAGCGTTAATTACCATTAAGTCAGATGCTTTAGTTTGGTACCGGATGCTTTTTGCAGGAGTATTTTTAGCAGCTTTTATTGCTTTCAAAAAAATATCTTTTAAAATTCCGTTGCAATCGTTCTTTAAATTGATTTTTGTAGGATTGTTAATTGCCTTGCATTGGATCTTTTTCTTCGAGGCGATTCACGTTTCTAATGTATCCATAACTTTATCCGTGTTTTCGTTAGGTGCTTTTTTTGCGTCTTTGTTAGAACCTCTTTTTTATGGTCGAAAAGTGTTGTGGTACGAGGTGTTTTTTGGACTCGTAATTATTGCAGGTTTGGCTTTGATTATGAAAGTCGAAATCAACTATCTGGAGGGGATGTTATATGCTTTGGCCTCGATCATAATAGGAGTTTTGTTTACATTGATGAACGGTAAATTGATTGTAAAACATGAACCCTCCGTAATTGCTTTTTATGAGTTTGTAGCAGGAGTTTTTTTTATAACCATTTACTTTTTGTTCCAACAAAAATTTGCTGTAGACTTCTTTGTATTGACAGCTAATAATTGGATTTTAATATTGATTCTATCTTCCGTTTGTACCGCATATGCTTTTACTGCGTCAGTCCAAGTGATGCGCAAATTAACGCCTTATACGGTTATGTTGACTACTAATTTAGAGCCTGTTTACGGTATTATTTTGGCTTATTTTATCCTTGGCGGAAAAGAAAAAATGAGTTTTGAGTTTTACATAGGAGCACTGATAATAGTCCTAACAGTGATCTTAAATGGTATAATCAAACATTACAAGAAAGATAAAAAACAATGATTTTTTCAATGTTTTGAGCAGTAAAGATTTACACATAAATAAACAATTTACCTTTTTGAACGATTTAAAATTTTATATTTGCCGTTCGAAATAATAACAAAAACGCAAAAATCCTATGGAATATTTAGATTTTGAGCTTCCAATAAAAGAACTAGAAGAGCAGTTAGGGAAATGTCTTATTATTGGTCAAGAATCGGATGTTGATGTAACGAATACTTGCAAACAAATCAACAAAAAGTTAGAAGAGACTAAAAGAGATATCTATAAAAACTTGACCGCTTGGCAACGTGTGCAGCTATCAAGGCATCCAAGTCGCCCGTATACCATGGATCACGTACACGCCTTGTGTGGCGATACTTTCTTAGAGCTTTTTGGTGACCGAGGTTTTAAAGATGACAAAGCCATGATTGGCGGGTTAGGTAAAATAGATGGACAATCGTTTATGATTGTGGGTCAACAAAAAGGATTCAATACTAAGACGCGTCAGTTTCGTAACTTTGGGATGGCAAATCCGGAAGGCTATAGAAAAGCGTTACGATTGATGAAAATGGCAGAGAAATTCGGTATTCCGGTTTTGACTTTAATTGATACTCCCGGTGCCTATCCCGGATTAGAAGCAGAGGAACGCGGGCAGGGCGAAGCGATTGCCAGAAACATATTTGAAATGATTCGTTTAAAAGTGCCTATCATCACCGTAATTGTAGGAGAAGGAGCTTCTGGAGGTGCATTAGGAATAGGCGTAGGAGACAAAGTGTACATGATGGAAAACACATGGTATTCTGTTATTTCTCCAGAGTCGTGTTCTTCTATTTTATGGAAAAGCTGGGAATACAAAGAACAAGCTGCCGAAGCTTTAAAATTGACATCTGCTGATATGAAAAAACAAAAATTAGTCGATGATATTATACCAGAGCCTTTGGGTGGAGCACACTACGATAGAACAACTACTTTTAAAACTGTAGAACAATATATCATGAAAGGATTTAATGAATTGAAAGACTTATCAACAGCAGAATTAATCGCTCAAAGAATGGACAAATACAGTAAAATGGGCGAGTATAGAGAATAAAATCTTACAAAATTATTTGAAATCCGAAGCCTTACCGTTTCGGATTTTTTTTGGGTTATAAACAAAAAATAGTTACTTATGAACAATTATTTGTAACAACTCAATGGCAATATTTTTTTAATTTTTGCTACTTTCGCTTTATGGAAAACTTCAGAAATATAAACCCCGTAAAGATTGATAAAACAACAATCATAAGCTTAGAAAAAGGGAAATTACCACCTCAAGTTCTGGATTTAGAAGAGGCGGTGCTGGGAGCCATGATGATTGACAAAAAGGGGGTAGATGATGTTATTGATATTTTACAACCAGATGCTTTTTACAAAGATGCTCACAAACATATTTTTGAAGCTATTGTTCAGCTTTTTACGGAGACACAACCCATTGACTTATTAACTGTTTCAGCGCAGTTGAAGAAAAACGCAAAATTAGATCTGGCAGGTGGAGATTTTTACCTCATTCAGCTTACGCAAAAGATTTCTTCTTCGGCACATATTGAATTTCACTCTAGAATCATTTTGCAAAAATTTATTCAGCGTAGTTTGATTCGAATTTCATCTGAAATAATTGAAGATTCCTACGATGAAACTACTGATGTTTTTGATTTATTGGACAGAGCCGAATCTAAGTTGTACGAAGTAACGCAAGGAAATATCAAACGAAGTTCAGAAACTGCACAAAGTTTAGTACTGCAAGCCAAAAAAAGAATAGAGGAAATTGCCGGTCAGGAAGGATTGAGTGGCGTAGCAACAGGTTTTGATAAATTAGATAAAATAACTTCCGGTTGGCAACCAAGTGATTTAATTATTATTGCAGCAAGGCCAGCGATGGGTAAAACTGCATTTGTTTTATCAATGGCTCGAAATATGGCTATTGATTATGGAATGCCAGTGGCTTTATTTTCGTTAGAGATGGCTTCGGTTCAGCTAATTACTCGTTTAATTTCCTCAGAGACCGGACTTTCCTCAGAGAAGTTGCGTACCGGTAAATTAGAAAAGCATGAATGGGAACAATTGAGTACCAAAGTGAAGAATTTAGAGAAGGCGCCTTTGTTTATTGATGATACACCTTCTTTGTCTATTTTTGATTTGCGGGCCAAATCAAGACGTTTGGTTTCGCAACACGGAATCCGAATTATAATTGTCGATTATTTGCAATTGATGACTGCCGGAGGAAACGGTAAAGGTGGAGGAAATAGAGAGCAAGAGATTTCTACGATTTCCCGAAACTTAAAAGCATTAGCCAAGGAATTGAATGTTCCCGTTATTGCCCTTTCGCAATTATCACGTGCCGTAGAAACCCGTGGTTCCAGTAAAAGACCGCTGCTTTCTGACCTTCGTGAATCGGGGGCGATTGAGCAAGATGCCGATATAGTTTCGTTTTTATACCGTCCTGAATATTATAAAATTGACGAGTGGGATGATGATGAAGCCTCACCAACAGCAGGACAAGCTGAAATTATGATTGCAAAACACCGTAATGGTAGCATCGAAAACGTTCGTTTAAAGTTTATTGGACATCTCGGAAAGTTTGATAATCTGGAGGATTTCAGTGGAGGTTATGATGATTTACCATCGAGTATGAATCAAGAAGATAACCCTTTTATCACTAAAAATTTACCATCAGCAAATGATGCTTTCGGAAGTAATTTGAATGATTTGGATGATGACAGTGACGTTCCGTTTTAAAGAATGCATCGACCGTTTTTAAATGTAGTATATAAAGCCTAAATTATTCATATGATTTAGGCTTTACAATTTATAACGACAAGATGTATTTTGTTAAAACAATAAAAAACAGTAGTTTAGCTCTTTGTTTATATTTAAAATAAGGAGTTAACCCAAACCAAAAAATATCCATGAAAGACGAATCAACCTTTGACCAGAAACGATCATTAAAATCGAATAATTCTATACCATTAGCGACTGCGCAAAATTGGACAAAAAGATGGAGAGACAAAGAAAGTAGTTATAATAAATACCATGAACTTAATGCCTTTTTAATTCCTAGTAAAGATTTAGCCGAAGTTTTGGCCGAAGACGGTTCGGATTATGTAAGAGCATATATTGGGGTCGAAAAAATGGTTTCAAACATAAAAGGGGAGAAACCAACTTATATAGAAAAATTAATGTTTGTGGCTACAAAGTTTAATCCAGTAACAGGAATATATGAGGATATGATAACTGATAAATTAGTGAATGGAACCAATAACGAGGACGGCATATATGATTTTTCAAAACCATGTCCTCCAAATGGTGATCCAACAAGTCCATTAAATCAATAATGTAATGTACGATTTATTTGTTTATATTGGTTATTTACTGTCATTTGTCAATTTAATACTCTTTATGAAAGGTTTTTCATCTCAACATAAAGCCTTTAAAATATTTACCTGGTATTTGGGAATTATCTTTTGCATACAAATGATAGCAAGCGTATATGTATTTTTTTCTGTTAACAATTTATTTTTATCTCATTTCTATTTTATTGGACAGTTAGTTCTGTTAAGTTGTTTTTATAACTTGCTTTTGAAAACTAAAGGACAAAAATTTTTTTTAAAAATTGCTTTTGTCCTAGGAATTTTGGTTTTAAACATTCATTATTATTTAGATCCAAGTCAGTTTTTTAAATTTAATCTTTTGGAAATTGCTGTGACATCATTACTTGTAGTAGTTTTTGCAATGATTCACCTGTACAACATGCTTGCCGCAGAAAAAGAATTTTATTATGTTACCGTTGGGATTATAATTTACTTGTTAGGAAGTACGGTTTTGTTTTTTGTTGGGAATTTAATTATAGGCATAAGTACTGAATTTAAGTTTCTCACGTGGACATTAAACGCGATTTTAGTTCTTTTTTATCAGTTTTTTATACTTATCGAATGGAAAACAAGTTTTTACAAAAAAAGGAATTAAAAACTAAATTATGTTGAAAAATCAAGCATATGAAAAAGAAATTATAGAGATTATTTTTTACATCTCTGGGTTTTTTATAGTTATTGCTATCACTTTAGTTTTATTTTTTTATTTTTCAAGAAAGAAAATTATTCAAAAGGAATTAGAAAAGAAAGACTTAGAAATTCAGTACCAAAAGGAACTTTTAAATGCTGTAATCATTACCCAAGAAGCGGAACGCAAACGTATTGCACAAGATTTACATGACGATATTAGTTCTAAGCTAAACATAGTTTCTTTAAACAGTTATTTGCTTACGACACCTAATTTAACCGAAAATGAGACAATCGGGATTACAAAAACGATAATTGAGCTCACGAGCAAAGCACTTGATAATTCAAGAAAAATTGCCCACGGTTTACTACCTCCTGTTTTAGATAAATTTGGACTTCATGCAGGAATAGAAGAATTGTGTTTAGAATTTAGCAGTTTCAAAGCGGTTGAAGTAAAGTATGAAAATAAAACTAACTTTGATATTGCGGATAATGATAGGCATTTGCATGTGTTTAGAATTTTACAGGAATTAATGAACAATTCGTTGCGCCATGGAAAAGCATCTCATATTTCGATCATTTTTGAGGACATACTAGAAATGAAAAGATGTACGTATCAAGATAACGGAATTGGTTTTGATGCGATTAATAGAGAAAATCAAAAAGGATTAGGAATGAAAAATATAGAAAGCAGGGTCGCTTTTTTAAAAGGAGAAATGATCTTAGCGAGTACAATAAATAAAGGAGTTTCAGTACTTTTTAACTTTTAAAATGATGGAAGCTATTAAAATAATACTGGTAGATGATGAAGCCCTTTTTAGAAAAGGAATATCATTCTTGTTAGAACGCGAATCAAATATTAATATTATTTTTGAAGCTTCAAATGGAGAAGATTTGATTTTTTATTTACAACACAACACAAATAATCACCCAGATATTATTATCATGGATTTAAAAATGCCTGTAATAAATGGTGTTGAGGCTACCAAGATTATTAGAAAGGAATTTCCGGAACTAAAAATAATTGCACTTACCAGTTATGATTCTAAATCTTTTGTGGCCAATATGATAGATGTTGGAGCCGTTTCCTATTTGATAAAAAATGCTACACCACAAGAATTACTAACTACGATAAATGAAGTATCTTCAAAGGGTTTTTATTACACGGATTATGTAATGAAAATTATTAAAGATGATGTTTTGACAACTAAAAAAACTAAAAGTAATTTGGTTTCTAATTTTCTAAGTTCACGTGAAATGGAAGTACTTAAACTGATCTGTCTTCAAAAAAGTACAGTAGAAATTGCAGATAAACTTTTTATAAGTCCAAGAACGGTCGAGGGACATCGCAACAATTTACTCTTGAAAACAGAGTCTAAGAATATAGCTGGATTGGTAGTTTATGCGGTTCAGAATTCAATTTTGTTATTAAATAATTAGTGATTTGAAATAATTAGATATTTTTTTTGAAGGTTTTTTCCATTAATTAATTGTAATTTCTTGCTCTATAATGGTCTTTTAATCTTACTTTATACTGTTCAAGTCTGTGTTTAAAGTTGTTTCCACTGATTTTTGCCTTCAAATTTTTTTAAATTTGAAAATAAAAAAGAACCGAATTTAATTGTTTTTAATTCAGCATCAGATTTTTTTCCTAGGCGTTTAAAATCTAAGGAAATTGTAGCGAGTTGCTCCTCTATTAGGTCGCAATCGAAATAAGGAATGTTTTTTTTGACCAAACTAATTTTAATTAATGCAAAACAGATTCTGTAATCGACTTTGTTGACTGCTACATTTTTTATAAAATCAGAATAAAATGGGTTGGTTATATAACCAAAACCAATTTTAAATTTACATTTCCTCAAGATGCCGTATTCAATATTATTTAAGGAAAGTACTGAACCTGCAATTTTGATTCTTTTTAGATTGAAAAGTTTATTATTTTGGTTTATTTCATTTGAGATGATGAGGTAGAAAGCATTGTAAATATTGATCCAAAATGTTTTTTTTAAATCATCTGTAATTAAGCTTTTTTGGAGTTTTACGGGTTTTATATAATAAAATTGTCTTCGTAATGGAGTAGTATCTAGCTCTAGCTTAGCTAAAGAATAAATCTCCTCGGCTAGAGTGTTGTAATAGTTTTTCACAATAATTAATTGCTGTATTTAAGGATTTTAAAAGAGTTTTATTTAAAAACAAAATGAAAACATAAAAAATAAAAGGCGAGTATTAATGCTATTAATAACGCTAGTGCTGCTTTTTTTATAAGATTTACCTTATTTACTTTTCTATTTTTATCTTTATGATTCAATATTAAATTTTTCATGGCAGTAGATTAAATATTGCATTCAAATGTAAAAATTGTAAATGGTTTGGCTATACGTAGTTATACGTGTTTTTACTATAAACTTTTCTAGATGAAAGTTTTAATGAAAGATTAAAGCATTTGAATGACTTACTTTCTATCTTTGAGGTATAAAATTTATAAATCGATGTTTAAAGTATTTATCTATGCGCTTCTTTTTTTGCTAACTAGTACAGTAAAAGCTTCTTTTATTTTGTTGCCAATGGATGAAACGAGCCAAAAAAATCA
The DNA here is from genome assembly GCA_043736705.1 of Flavobacterium sp. Classification (GTDB taxonomy): domain Bacteria; phylum Bacteroidota; class Bacteroidia; order Flavobacteriales; family Flavobacteriaceae; genus Flavobacterium. The sequence goes on from JAYTBZ010000168.1 coordinate 16,488, forward strand.
TCTTAAAGCATACGGAATAACCTATTGGTGTTTAAATAAAAATTACAAAGCCAGTTGGTTGTTGAACTATCGTGGGGGTTCTTTTCTATTACCTGATGCGGATGAAATTCGTAAAGAATGTCAAATTCGTGGGGTAAGTTTTGAAGTAATTTCAGATGGTGATGAAGTTGCGATTTTAAATGAAATATCAAGTCCTTCTCAGAATATGGAATCTGTGATACTCGAAAAAGCACCTAAAATTGCCGTTTATACGCCAAAAGGCAAACAACCTTGGGATGATGCAGTTACTCTTGTGTTAACGTATGCAGAAATTCCTTTCACACCCATTTATGATGAAGAAGTTTTGAGCGATCAATTGTTACTTTATGATTGGTTGCACTTGCATCATGAGGATTTTTCAGGACAATACGGTAAATTTTATGCTGCTTACAAGAATGCGCCATGGTACATTGAGCAAAAAAAGGATGCGGAAGCATTAGCTGCTAAACTTGGTTTTTCTAAAGTCGCATTAGAGAAAGTTGCTGTGGCCAAGAAAATCAGGGATTTTGTCATAGGCGGTGGCTTTATGTTTGCGATGTGTTCTGCAACGGACAGTTTTGATATAGCACTCGCAGCTGATGGAGTTGATATTTGTGAAACCATGTTTGATGGAGATCCTAGTGAAGGCAACTATCAGTCTAAAATGAATTACAGTAGTTCATTTGCATTCAAGGATTTTATATTAGAAAGAAAACCAGAGCAATATGAATTTTCTGATATTGATATGACTCCTAAGCGCAGAGTTCCTGTAGATAAGGATTATTTCTCACTGATGGAATTTTCTGCAAAATGGGATCCAATTCCAAGTATGCTTTGTCAAAATCACACGCAATTAGTCAAAGGATTTATGGGACAAACTACCGCTTTTGATAGCGCATTAGTAAAGTCTAATATTTTAGTGATGGGAACCTGCGAATTGAATAGTGAGGTCCGATATTTAAATGGACAAAGAGGAAAAGGCATGTTTACTTTTTATGGCGGTCATGATCCAGAGGATTTTCAGCATCAAGTAGGCGATCCTCCTACGGTTTTGGATCTGCATCCCAATTCTCCTGGCTATCGCTTGATTCTAAATAATGTCTTGTTTCCGGCAGCAAAGAAAAAAAAGTTAAAAACTTAATTTCTCCATTTTAAATATATCAAAGTCTGTTACATGAATTATAAAGTCATTTTACAAGAAATATATAACGAATCTAAAAAACGTCCATCACAAGGGAAGGTAACTTTTTCTATTCCTGAATTAGCTGAAGTAAATCCAGATAAATTTGGGATTCATTTAACAACAATTGATGAAGAAGACTTTGCGGTAGGGGATAGTAATGAAAAATTTTCTATTCAAAGTATTTCTAAAGCATTGACAGTCGCATTGGCATTTTCTTTTTTGGATGAGAAAATATGGAAGCGAGTGGGAGTAGAACCATCAGGAAGTGCTTTTAATTCATTAGTACAATTAGAATATGAAAAAGGAATTCCACGAAATCCTTTTATTAATGCAGGCGCAATAGTTATAGCAGATATGCTTGTGACTCATTTAGAAAACCCAAAACAAGATTTTCTGGATTTTATAAGAATGATTTCAGGAAGTACAACAATAGATTTTAATTTAAAAGTAGCACAATCTGAAAAAGAAACTCGTTTCAGAAATGCCGCTTTGGCTAATTTTTTAAAATCTTTTGGGAATATAGATAATGATGTAGATGAAGTTTTGGATTTTTATTTTCATCAATGTTCTATAGAAATGACATGCAAAGAATTAGCTCATTCCTTTTTCTTTCTAGCCAATGAAGGAAAAACTAAAGCTGGAATACCAATTTTAACTAAAAGCCAAGTAAAGAGACTCAATGCCTTGATGCAAACCTGTGGTTTCTATGATGAATCAGGAGAATTCACCTACAAAGTAGGATTGCCTGGTAAAAGCGGAATAGGAGGAGGAATTGCGGCTTTGTTTCCTAAAAATTTCGTGGTTGCCACATGGAGTCCGAGATTAAATGAAAAAGGAAATTCAGAGTTAGGGATGCATGCATTAGAAGTATTGACTACTAAAACCGAAATGTCAATTTTCTAAAAATACAGGTATGTAGGTATGAAATTTAGCCCTGATTAAGCCGATATCCTTTGAGAGGAACAAACAGAGATAAAGGCGAAAGCAGGAAATAGCTCCTAAATTAAAAGCATCATTTATTGGGGTAAAATTTTGATAAAAAAACAAAAACTACTTGTTACAGTAGCTTTTGTTATTTATTGAAAAAAATTAGACGATTCCATTCTCGTTTTCTTTGTCTAAATATTCTTGCACAATTTCGATCGCATTTGTAACAACATCGCTCAATGCAGTAATAAAGCTTCCTTCTTCGGCGCTATTGATTGCATGTTTAATAGCTTCAACTTCTTTGGGAATGATTTCGTGAGTAACGGGTCTGCCAGACTCTGATATCCCCTCAAGTAATAATTTATTAATCTCAGCTTCTGTTCTACCTCTTAAGTGTTTTTCTTGTCGTATGATAATATGATCAAACATGCGTCCTGCAATTTTTGCACATTCTTTAATATCTTCATCACGACGGTCACCAACACCAGCAATAATTCCAATTTTTTTGGTGGCTTGCACACTTTGCAAATAGTCTTCGACACCTGCATAACCCGAAGCATTGTGAGCAAAATCAATTAATACTTTGAATTTTTTAAACTCAAATATATTCATACGTCCAGGAGTTTGTGCTGCACTTGGAATGAAAGTTTGTAACGATAAGCTAATATCTTCGGTTTTAAATCC